>CAZORO010000012.1:12272-27716 GCA_964581845.1 uncultured bacterium | reverse complement strand
TTTCTCGATCAGTTTCCCCACCGTCATATGTGCCCGGACCGCATCCACGAAGACCTCATCACTCAGATCGGTGATCTTCCGGGCCTCTTTACGAACTATTGTCAGCAGCTGCTGCATTTCGCGGTTGAGTTGCGTTTCATCGAACAACTGGTTGAACTGTTCCGTGGGAATGCCGTGAATAGGCATGTCGAAGAATGGCTCGTGGTCATCTACTTCTTCTGTCAGTTTTCCAGAGACGCGCAGCAACCGGCTCTGTTTCATACGGATTTTGGCATGCACCGCACGTAAGCCGCGGTTGAGCGCCTCCCAATCCTCGATGGCGTGGATGTACTGCATTCGCTTGGCCGTGCGGAAGCGTTCGGGCGGGAGTTGATGGTTCGATCCAACAGGATGGTACAGGATAATGGGACCGGGGAAGGCATCCAGAATGGGAACGATCTTGCCGCTGAAACTGTTCCAGAAATTGAACAGCAACAAGGCCTCCGGCTTGCTTTCTTGGATGCTGGCAATGAATGCCTGGATTCCCGCATCGGTGTACACCGGGTCAGGGTTCATTTCCAGTTTTAGATCCAGACCAGCGTTCATGGTGTGCAGATGGGTTTGGAATTTCTTCTGCTGGATTTCAGGTTCGAACTGGTTCCCCGGCCATGTAAACCATTCCTGTTTGCTCCAGGAATCCTCGCACTTCCCATCAAGGACCACCTGCGCGGGTGGGTAAAAGAAGGCACCACGGACCAGACCGGCTTGTTTGGCACGGGGTGATGATGTGAAATCGGTGAAACGCCTTGCCGCCAAAGCCCCTTTTGGCATCATGCTCAACGCCGATATAGCCATTGCCGCCTTAAGAAAAGTCCTGCGATCACAGTCCATGGTCATATCTCCTTGTTCAATCCGCGTATTGACAGGTTGAAACCAAAAAACATTGGCTATCACGATCCCTCAGATGAGCTTCCACCCGTTCTGATATTCACGCCGGATGAGCGGTTCTACTTCCGGCGCATTTGTAACACGTAGATTCACTGGATCCCATTCGAGCTTCTTGCCGGCACGGTAAGCCACATTCCCCAGGTGGTTGGCCTCAGTTAATGGACCGGCATATCCAAAGTGGCAAGTGGTGGGATCTCCGGTCTTGCAGGCATGAATCCATTCCTCGTGATGACCGAGTGATTTGGGGATGAATGGCTCAGGGGGGGTGAAACCGGCGAAATCCTTCTCAGGCAGGAGTTGATGTTTTTCGTAATCCGCCAAGAGCATCCCTTTGGAGCCTATGAAGAGAACACCGCTATCCCATTGCGGAATCCCTTTTTCGGTCCAGATGGCGGGTTTGTTGGTGCCCTGGTACCAGGTCAGACGCAGAGCGGGCCTCTCATTCCGGGGGCCATACTCATAGGCCACCTGCATGGAGGCGGGAGCGATCTCCGGGTGGGGAGGCGGGCCCTGGGCTTCGATGGTCTTAGGGGCATCCAGATCCAGCGCCCAGAAGGGCAGGTCCACCCAATGGCTGCCCAGGTCGGACATGGTTCCATTGCCAAAATCCCACCAGCGATACCATTTGGGGCCTGGGAAATAGACATTGTTGAAGGGACGCTTGGGGGCCGAACCGAGCCACAAATCCCAATCCAAGCCAGCCGGAATCGGATCAGCTTGAGCGGGCCGGTCCTTGGTAAAGACAATGTCATTGTATTTCTTGGCTTCCTCTTCGCTCGCTTGCCAGCCCCAGACCCGTCCGACCCACACATGGACCTCGGAAACTGGGCCGATCGCGCCAATCTGTATCAATTCGACCACGCGACGGTAGTTCTCACCCGCATGAATCTGGGTTCCCATCTGAGTGGCGGCCTTCGCTTCAGCCGCGGCTTCACGGATGATCCGTGCTTCCCAGATGTTGTAGGTCAGAGGTTTCTCGCAGTACACATGTTTTCCCAGCTGGAGCGCCGGCAATGTCGCGAAGGCATGGGCATGTTCGCAGACGCTGACCACCACGGCATCGAAGTCCTTGGCGTGTTCGTAGAGTTTGCGGAAATCCTTGTACTTTTGAGCCTTGGGATACTTCTGAGCAGCTGCATCCAGGTTGTTGCCATTCACATCACACAGCGCCACGATGTTTTCGGAGGCAACCAATCTCGTATTGACTCCTCCTTGGCCGCCCGCACCGATGATGGCAATGTTCAGTTTCTCGTTAAGATCCATTCCATGCAGTATGGAGGGCGCGGCGATGGTGGCCGCTCCTGCTAACATAGAAGATTGAAGGAACGATCGTCGGCCTATCTTGTGATTCATATTGCCTTTGGTAACCGTAGACATTGAGCCACTCCTTTGGTGATTAAAATTTCCATATATGGATTTCTACCAGTATCAGGGTATTACAATGCCCCTTTAACGCGGAACAAGCAACAGGCGATTCCAAGATTTTTGCTCGGTTCAGCCTGGGATTGTAACCTCCACAAACCGCACTTGACGCCGGTTGTGATCATAGGCAAAGACCAAGTTCCCAGCGATGATTTTGGGATTGGGATACGCGAGTGAGCCTCCCTTGATGACATCGGCCTTGATGGACCAACTCTTGAGTTCATCTTCACTGATCCAGATCGAGAGGGGATCACGATGAGCATTCTGACCTACCACTCCACCACGGGCGTTGTGGATCAGTGCGATCCTCTCATCAGGTAGACGAATGAGGTAGGCCAGGCTGGTGGGATTGGGAATATCAGTTTGCCAAGCCTTGGTCCAGGTACGTCCATTGTCGGAACTCTCCGCGCGCCAGAGAAATCCACCGAATTCCGCGCGCATGAGCATCACGATCCGTCCATCCTTGAGTTGCACACAGGTGGGTTCGAGTAGTCCCAGCGGACGGTTGCTGATCTTGCCATACTCGGTTAATTCCAAGGCGTTCTCATCCTTGGAAATATGGACCGAGCAGCCATGCAGATGGGTTGAGAACTTCCCGCCGCCATCGTTCTGACTGGTGGCGGGAACAGCCAATGCTTCTCGTTCGCTCTTGGATAAGGCCAATTGTGAGACTGGTCCTACGAGGGGTTTCTCGCGCTTCTCGAAAAAGGATGTTGGGAAGAGCAACTCGCCATTGGCCAGATGGACCGGGCCACCGAGGCAAGCGTGGTTGTCATGTACCACGAGCGGTTTAGGCTTGCTCCAGGTCAGCCCTGAATCCTTTGATTCCATCCGGAAATAGTGCCAGACAGTGTAGTGTTCCTCGGATGGCCAGTGTGCGCCAAATAAGATGAGCCGTCCATCGCTGGTGGGGTATAAGCTGGTCACTGCTCCGGCCATATCGCCAGAGGGAACCAATATATTAGGCTGGCTCCAGGTTTTCCCCTTGTCATTCGAACGAGCCATCAACACACAGTTGTCGGTGGCGGGTTCTTTGTCGCTTCCGGAAAGCCAGGTGCACAGGAGATCACCGTTGGGGGCTTCCACCAGTAAAGCCCCGCAGGCCAGCCGGTAAGTGACTCCATTCTGCTCCCAACCTTTCAGACCATCGAAGACAGCATACTCGGTGACTCCGATGATATTACCACTCGGTTGAGTGGCGGATGCCAATTGCACTGGGATTGAGAAGACTGGTAGAACAAACAGTAACGAATGGGGAATCCAGGATCGCATGATGATTACCGTTCCTTGTGAGAAAATGGGTCCCTGGTCAGCAGGCCAAGTTTCAACAAAGACCTATCCATCGTCAACTATGCCTTTTATTTATCTGACTCCATAAACGCGGATTTGATGTATCCTTCCTCTGTTCACGATGCTTATCCAGATTTCTGAAGCAAGGAGGCTGAAAGAAGCATGTGTTAAAATAGCAGCATCTGTGAGATATTGTTCCTGACTGCTTAATCTTCCTTAAGGAACTTGGTAGTGAACGATAATGCTGCTCTCTCGCTCCGGAATCCTTATTCGAAAATTGTGTAATTCCGCTCCGGTACATTCCACAGAGTCTGTCTTGCCCTCGCAGGTCACCCGGTACCGCTTACTGTCATCCAGTCCACGGAGATTCAGTTCCGCTTCCGGATAAGGCGCTTCTTTACGGCGGAATAGTAACGTGAATCCACTGTCCAAATCAGGACGGTGGAACTGGTAGCCATACCAGACACTCTCATCCGTGATGTGAGGGAAGAGCGGGAAGAAGTCACCCAGCATGAAAGGACGCAACTCCTTGTATAGAGCCACTGATTCCCGTACACCCTCCTCATTTTCTGGTGAGTAAGCATTCACGCAGAGGATATTACCGGTGGTCATACCGCTACGGAACAAATATGAGGGTTCCAGCCCAAAAACGCCGCACCCATGCAAAGGAACCCAACGGAAAAGACCCCCATTTTGTAGTTGGTCCGCCATGGGGCCAGGACCGAAACATTGACGGTCGCTGTGCCATAGAGGAAGTCCATATCGCATGGTTTCGAAATCAATACGGCGTCCACCACTAGCGCAGATATCGACCATCAGTCCTGGATGACGCCGTTGAAGCTCCTCCCACATGGCATAGAGTCCCTCGATATGACGGATCTCGGTGATACCCTCCCGTTCAGCCTCATCATTCCCTCGCCAATATTCGAGTGGACGCATGTTGAAATCCCAGCGTATCCAGTTCAATCCTGCTTCCGTAATCTGGATATCAATATAATCTGTCAGCCATGCGCGTGCCTCAGGGAGATCGAGACGGAAAAGCGACTGGTTATTACGTTTGATAAGCCATTCGGGATGCAGTTGCTCAATACGGGTTCCAGGAGCAACACGCTCTGGCTCGAACCAGAGTAAGTATTCCAGTCCAACAGAGTCAGCAGCTTCACCAATCGGTCTCAGACCGCGTGGATACTTGGCGGGATCAGGTTCCCAGGTGCCAGTTCCATCGGGAAAACCGATGGGATACCACTGCTGCGGGTCCATATCGGACCAGAAGACCTCCACGCCCCGTTCAGCGAGAGGCTTCATTACGCGAATATGTGGCTCTTCATAGGAGCCATCCGGAGCGGTTTCCGAAACCGATCCGCAGATGGGAGCCAGCACAAGCTTACCATTCCGCCGTGGAAGGTTGTGCTCGATCATCCACTTTCGGAAAAGGTTGTAGGCGCGCATGTCGTCATCGCCCCGCCAGAATTGCAGCAAAATACGCGGCGTGCGGATGGATTCCCCGGGATGTAAACGCAAGCGGGTGAGTTGCTGGCCGGCTCTTATCCTCAACCGTTGTTCTGATTCACATTCGAAAGTGGTCTCCCACTGGCCCGCCCAACCGATGGCCATGATGAAACCCCCACCTTGCCATTGTATATTGAAGAAAGGCATTTGCTCATCGGAGGAACGTCCCCCATTAGGTGCTAAAGTCAAAGTCTTGTTGTTATCAGGCGCTAATATGCTGGTTAAAGGCATGAAAGTGCGTTCTGAGTTCCAGTCGCCCAGCATATGATGGACCTTGCATGGCCACCCTGGGGTAGGGAAGAGAAAGTCGAGTGGCAGGATTCGTTCAAGTAATGGAGAATCCATGTTGCCTGTATTGGTCATTTGTAGCAACACTTCAACAGCGGCGTGTGCAGGGTAAAAAACTGCCGTGTAGTTACATTTAAGTCCTGTTTTGGGATCAACTAACATCTGTTCATATTTGAGTATTGACGGATCATCATTAAGTTGAGCATTCCATTCATTAAGGCATTGACTTGATGGTGTTCCATCGTATACAAATGAGAATGGCTTCGGTGTTGAAGATTCCGAGCCAAAACACTGGTCAATCCACTGGGTAGCTGATTTAATTTCTTCTGTCGATGCGGTGACTCCAAATGTCTTGGATGTCCCCAAACATGTTACAGCCAATGTAACCATGAGAATAAGATACATGTTCGGCCCTCCGGAATATGCTCCAAAAATGGCATGTCTATGCGCCAATAGCTTCAGTAAAGTGATTCAATACCATGTCTGTAATAGTTAGTGCGGCGAAACTATTAATCATGTGAGAATTCATAGGTTCAATTACTACTACAGCGCTAATCAGCTTTGATAAAATGACGTAAATGTAGAAAAATCATAAGAATGCTAAACCAAATCATCATTCCTGTAAAGGCGGAAATCCAGATCGCTTCGGGAACCGCATTGTGTCTCCGATATTCTCCGCGGAATACGTGGGGCATACAGCCATATCAAGTGGGTCCCATTTTTGGGAAATGACTCCGAGGTGAGGACTTTAGCGCCGCAATACAAACCATTAAAGGCCAACGGGCCAAGCGGAACTTGGGCATGGAATTCTTCTGTAGCAAATGTGTTCAATTAGTATTCTTAAAGTTCAGCGGCAACTGGATTTCGCAGGATTCCTATACTGTCGATTTCCACTTCGCAAAGATCACCAGGTTTGAGAAGTAATGGCGGTTTTCTGGCAATACCCACTCCGCAAGGAGTGCCTGTGTATAATGCTGTTCCAGGGAGCAATGTCATTGCCTTGCTGAGATAACTCACAAGATAAGCAACATTAAAAACCATGTCTTTGGTGGATTGATCTTGAACGGTTTGTCCGTTAATCCTCATGCGGATTCGAAGGTCATCTGGATTAATATCTGTCACAACATAAGGTCCCATTGGAGCGAAAGTGTCGAAACTTTTGGCACGTGCCCATTGTCCATCACTTGCTTGACAATCGCGTGCGGTTACATCATGACCGCATGTATATCCAAAAACATATTCCAATGCCTTGTCATATGGAACATTCTTTGCTTTTCGTCCGATAATAGCAACTAGTTCGGCCTCATAATCAACCTGTGAGGGGGCTGAGGCAGGGATAATGATGCTATCTCCATGGCCAATTAATGCAGTGGTCGCCTTTATAAAAAGGAGAGGCGCCTGCGGAAGAGCATCCGCTGTTTCCGCGGCGTGTTCCTTGTAGTTCCTGCCGATGGCAAGGATATTCGGGGGTGTAATGGGTGGAAGATAGCGTTGGATGACTTTCTCGTTTACAATGTCGCCGGAGGGAACTGGAGTTTCGAACAAACCCCCTTGTAGAACTTGGATCATCCCCTCGGCTCCAGCCATGCCGTATACTCCGAGTGGATAACGATCAGTTGTGAAGTGAACATATTTCATGAGCCGGCTCCTCAATCTCGAAATCCTCCAAGCCTAATTGCACATCTGGCACACCGCCCGGTGTCAGCACGATTAACCCCGCACCGTCCACTCGCTCACCCATTTCCCCCGTGTCCGTCTCACCCAGCAGATTCAGCGCGTAATGCTAACGCACACCGTACACCAGCATCTCCACCGTCTCCGTATCCACCACCGTTTCTGGTCCAGGTAACTCCATGGATCAAACAACATAGGTTCATCCAGATCAGTGATTCCATGCAATACCTCTCTCCCCTCAATCCCCCTCATTTCACTAGACTTGCATTATCTATAGAACCTTCTCGCATTTCAACTAAAAATCGCTATCTTCCGCAGGAAAATTAAACGGGACTATTTGCCGGGGCGTCTTTCATGAGTTCCTGATGACAACCTCGGTGTGTAGATTTAAGAGCACCTTGTGACCTGCTTTCAAATACAATGTTGCCAGGCAACTGAATGATTGACACCTCCAAGGATCCATGAAGAATCTCCTCGTCTCAAATTATTCCAATGTCCCACTTACCCATTCAGATATCGCCCCGTCGGGAGGAAATCCTCCAGATACTCTGTGGTTTGCTGGTGGGAACCAACCCTTGTCAGGGGCAGGGTGATCTTACTAATGAGGATTGGTCCAACCTAGTTTCCCTCGCCACAAGGGAGCGCGTGGCGCCGGTTTTGTATATGGCCTTGAAGACCAATGCAGGCGTGCTCTCGATTCCTTCCGCCATCCTGGATTCTCTTAAAGCCCTCCTCCGCGCGAACCAAATACGGAATCTCTCTTTCCAGCACGATCTGGCTGATAACATCCTCCCCGTGCTGGAAGGCAAGGTCAGTCCCGTGGTGGTCCTTAAGGGCGGGGCCTTAGCTTTTACTCTCTACCCCAATCCAGCACTCAGGCCATTGGGAGACCTGGACATCCTTATACGGCCCGATCATCTTGATCTTGCGGAGCAAAGTCTTCGAGAGATTGGTTTTCAGCGGGACACAATCGAGGTATCGGAAGGTTTCGCGGAGTTCAACATTCACCATCTCCATCTCCGACGAGGCACACCACGGCCGTTGATACTTGAGGTTCACCACCGCCTGCGTGGTTCCCCCGCGGATTGGTACTCCGTGCCACTTGATTGGTTCTGGAGTCAAATCGAGCCCTACACAATCCCCAACTCACAGGGCGGTGTCACCACTGCTTTGACATTCAATCCCACAGCGAATCTACTTTATCTCTCCAGCCACTTGATGCTTTTTCATGGTGAGGTCCGGTCCCAACTCATATGGTTCTACGATTTACACTTGATCCTGGAGGTGTGGCGCGATCGGATTGACTGGAATCTGCTTGTTAAACAAGCACGGGATTTTGAATGGGCCCCAGCTGTGAGCGCGGCTCTCAAGGGAATTCAGAAACGGTTTGGATCCCAAGTACCCAGCGGCGTGATCGAGGAGCTCGATGCCTTCAAGCAGGATCGTGCCGCCGCATGGGTGAAAATGCGCACCAACAAGTTTTTCCTTGATCAAGCGGTAGGACGTTGGATGGTTTTCCAATCCAAGGACTGGAGGGGACGATTCAAGGTGCTTAGGGCTTTCCTGTTTCCCTCGCGGGATTATATTTTTTCCCGTCACCACCCCCGCCCTGCCTGGCTTTGGCCACTTTATTATCCCTATCGCTGGGGATACATGCTGCGGGATGCGGGGCTAGCGTTGTGGAAATTGAAGCGTGGAAGATAAGGTTCTTACCTCTTGCCCGCCTCCATTTGGGCCTGCCAGGATCGAGCGTAATACCCGCCACTGGCCATCAAATCCTCGTGATGGCCACTCTCGATCACCTTCCCCTCACGCATGACATGAATAAGATCGGCTTGCATGGCGGTCGTGAAACGGTGAGTGATCAATAGAGCGGTACGGCCACGGACCATCTCCTTGAAACGGCGGTACCACTCAGCCTCGCTCCAGGAATCCATCGCGCTGGTCGGCTCATCCAGAAGGATCAAGGAGGCTTTGCGGATGAAAGCTCGTGCCACCGCGATGCGCTGCCACTCCCCGCCACTCAGCTCCGCTCCACCGAACCATTTACCGAGGACTGTGTTGTAACCCTTGGGAAGCTCCTGGATGAAGGCGTCGGCTGAAGCCGTATGGACAGCCTGTTCGATCTCTTCTTGAGTGGGATTACGTGAAATATCTCCAAAGGCAATGTTCTCCCGTGCGCTGGCATGGTATCGGACTGGCTCCTGAAGCAGGACCGAGATCTCACGGTGCAATGCCTCTGGAGTAAATGAGCGGAGATCCTCTCCATCCCATGTTACCAGGCCCTCATCGGGGTCGTAGAGACGGCAGATTAACTTGCACAAGGTGCTCTTCCCCGCGCCGTTGTCACCCACGATGGCGGTGATTTGGCCAGCATGGAAAGTAATTGAAAAATCATTGAAGACTGGATGCTGCGCGCCGGGATAGGTAAAAGTCACACCCTCCAAGCGCAACTCTTTTCGGAGAGGACCGGCCGTTTTCACGACCACTTGGCCTGTGTTTTCAAGCACGGGAAGTTGAGTTAAACGCGGTTCAAGAGAAAGGAATTCAAAGAGGTTTTCTAGGAAGAGAAGGTTGTTATAAATCCCTCCCGCATTTTTCAGCAAGGTACGTAATAATCCTTGGCTCTGCGAGAAGACTTGGAAAAAGAGAGCCAGGTCTCCGAGGGTGCCGCTCCCCTGGCTGGTGCGATGGAGCAACCACCAAGCGCAGATTCCCATCCCGCATAATCCCGCCGCCCCCGCCACCATCTCGGCTCCCATTTGAGCGCGGGTAATGGCGAAACGTTCCGAACGTAACCTGGCGCGTACTTGAGTGTAGGCCTCACGGAAATAACTCCCCAAGTTGAAAAGACGGATCTCGACCGCGGCATCGCGAGCTGTGAGGAGGAAGTCAAAGTAACGCATCCGCCGTTCCGCGAAGGTGTTTTTTATCCGCCAACGGTGCATGGTCAAGGTGAACTTGCCCACCGCCCACAGCGCCGGAAGCGAGCTTCCCACCAGAATCAAAGGCAGCCAGCCCGCATAGGTTATCAACACCAGGGCCAACCCCCCCAATGTCAACCCATTCTGCATCAAGCTTCCCAGGTTCTCGAGCAAAAGAAGGGGTTGGTTGAGAGCATCCACATGCGCCCGGTGGAGATTGTCGTAGTACTCGGGGGTTTCGTAGTAACTCAGGTCGAGAGACAGGGCCTGCTGGTGAATGAGTCCAGTCACATAATCCTGGACCAACTCCGCCTGAACGCCACGGACATAGGTGAGCACCGCGTTGAGTGATTCGTTGAGCAGCATGGCCAATCCCAACAGGACCAGAAGACCAAGCAGCGGGGCGAATTCCTGTTCATGATGAACATAGGCCGCCGCTGCGTTCACCGCGCTCCGTGTCAGGGTTACCACACCGATGGGGATGAGGCCTTGCACGAACAACAACGCTCCCCACCCCACTGTCCATTGAGGGCAAGCCTGCCATACCAAGGCAAGCGCGCGGGGAAGGAAGACAAGCTGGTAACTGGCTTTGAGGAGTTTTTGACGGGGAAAGGTGGTCACAAGGTGAGGTATATCATTATTAACGTGATAAACTCAATGAAAAAAACACCGGTTCTCCTAACTTGGGCCTGTTCCATCATCAGTTGCATCGATTCCCGCGCTTGTTTCTCCCAAACCAAACATCCTAAGCTCCGGCCGACTCCATATCTCATTCGGGAGAGGATCTGTTTCTAGATTAAATGGGTTATCTGCTTGGGGCTTAATCATGACTCGGTCTCTGTTTGATCAAACGATGGAACCTCCTCGATGTTCCATCCTATTCTCAGGTCCCTTTGAGGATGTTGTCTTCGGTGCTTTCTACTTCCATGACCTTCAGATCCGGAGTCATCCATATCTCTTTTGGTGGCGGCTTAACAACCTTGCTGACCTGATCAACCACACACATTGTTTCCATGTCATTTTCTCCAACAAATGAGTCAGAATATGATACCTTCCATGCTTTTTTTATGAAAACCAATCTACTCCGCCTGAAATCTCATCCCCACACCAGCCTAAGGGATGTAATCAGACACAGACCCGCGAAGACAAGAAAGAAGTAACTCCCTATGATCCTAAAAATGGCAGTTGGTATCCCTCCCACAGCTGCCCGTGGGTCCAAAATCCAGTCATCCCGAGCCTATAGGACGATTCCTAGGACGTATTTTCCAGCAACCTCGGCCACTTGAGAGGCTTCCCCTTCAAGAACCAACAGAATATCCGGCTCAGGATCAGCCACCAACGCCGTTCCCAGATCAACTGCTCCGTTGTTGCGTTCACTCTCCGGAGAAACTCAGATAATGACGCAAGAATTCCTTGGGCGGTTCGGGATTTACTATGCGCACTCGTGATGGTCAGTGTGGTCTGGCCACCATGATGCGTTTCCTTGGCCACCGCGCTCAATAACAAGGGACGGCTGGTAATCGCCTCAGCATGCCGCGACGGGATCGCCAAACGCACGAACAACGACCACCAGTTATACACTAACGCATTGATCCGCGCCATGATTTGACAGCGCCCCAGATCCTGCGTCGTATAGCCTCCCCAGCCCCACTGATTCTTCAACTCATCAATACTGTTCTCAGCATCCGCGCGGTCACGGTAATGCTGCGCCACCGTCACAAGCTCATCCTCCATGGACGTTACCAAAACGGCATATTCATACTTCCGCGCCGATTCCAGTGTATCTACAAAAGCCCATTCCAGTTGCTCGCAACCAATCCGCTTTCCCTTCTCACTCACCCCCGCGATCTCACCCTTGATCTCACGCCGCAGCACAACCACTCGGCGGCTTCGCCTCCAGCCCTTCAACCGCAGACTTTCCTCCACTGCCTGCCATCCCTGGCCGCAGGCAGTCCAGTCGCTACGGTACAGCGCCTCCTCCAGCACGGCCTTGACCAGGACACTCTTGCGTAACTTGAAGAGATACGGCATCCCACGCTTCTCAGCTTCGTGGATGACCCGCTCATTCCCCCAGTCGCAATCACCGCGGATAAACTCCGGCCACGCCTGACGCGGCAAACCATCAATGAATTGCCATAAACCCGGTTGCGCGAAATACGCGGACGTTTGATTTCCCGCTTGCACCTCCACATCCAGTACCAGACGTAGGTTGGCTACAAAATAAGTGTGATACACATGCGAGGGACGTCCCGGCTTGTGGGGATTATACCCCACCACCGCCCCCTGCTGACGACCGTATAACGTCTTGATCGTCCCATCCACATGCAGGAGCCAGGGTTCATACAGAAGCGGCTCATAGCAACACATTAAATGTTTTTGTAGCCACTCGCCACAGGACTCCTCATCCGCCCCCTAGATATCGACTGGAATCGCCTGTCTTTCCCCTGTCGGGGGAACCATTTCCGACTCACCCTTTGGGTGACACCTCTGGATCTCGTGTTTTGACTTCATACCCCTGATTCTCTTCATCTTATCCCAAAAATTCAATCAGCAAGTGCGGTTTTTAGGATGATGCACTAAGAGCATCGCTTCCCGTCGTCATACCGTGGTTGGTTTGGTCCATCCCTAACGCTTTGAGCTCTGGCTTGACCCACTCATCCTTCGGGACCGGTTCGGTCTCCAAACTCATTTGGCCCATTACTCTTGCATTTTCCATCTTTGTTCTCCTGATACGAAAAAATCCAACATTCCAGGTATACACACCTATGAGAGGCAAGTATACAAGAAAAAGAAAAAAAAACAAGCCCAGTTTTGACAGACTGGGAGACCAATGAGGCGGTTTTTAAAATCTGAGTAAAAAGACGCCCACCCCCAATCCACGCAACAAGATAGTGCCACAATTACTTGTATTATCGTGAGTTGGTCCTTGCCGCAGATGATCCGCTACACGTGACATCTTCTGTAGATCAAGTATCTCCGCCGCCAAGGGGTGCCTCTCCATGCGCTGGAGCCAATGAACGATCCTGTCCATCTCTGGTAGGAGCCGTTTTACAACATCGGCCGCCTGCAATCCCCGTCTCCGATTCAAACGGACTTTATCTGGTAGCAATCCACGGAACCCGCGGCGCAAGATTGCCCGGTCACTTCCCTCGGCATGATAGAATTCATCAGGAATCCCCAAGCAGAACTCCATCAGCCGTTTGTCCATCGTGGGATCGCGGACATCCATATGAAAAGCTCCGCTGCTCTCCCCCCACAAGGCGCAGGCCACCATCCGCCCTGGCCTGATGATCTCATACCTTTGGGTACGTGGATCCCGTTTTGTTGAAAAACAAGGATCATGTCCTCCTTCGGCCATCAACCGCTTTAGCTCTATGGATTTTGCGAACTTGGGATGAATCGCTGAGTAGTTCAAATAGACAGGCTGCCAAAAACGCCAGGAGCGTTGACGGGGAGCTATCCAGTGGAAGAGTAAGGGCTTGAGCAGGAAACGCTTGATGGCATGTATTCGGGAGATTTGATGACGGTGACGGAAACGTGTGAATTCCGTGATGAGATGACCCCACTCCCAAGGCCATAGCAAAGGCAGAAGACTTGTCATCCCCCCTGTCCAAGAAACCGTGGCATTCCCACCCTGGCCAGTTAAAAGGACTCGCATTCCCCGCCACTGAGCAGTTTCAAGGAGAGAACAGATCCAATACTGGTTTCCCGCCGCATGTCCCGGTTCATCGTGTACCTCTAGCATCCGTTCGACCCCAGCCAGGACAGAGAAATCCTCCGAGCGGATCCAGGTGATATCGATGTTCCCGGCATGATCCGCCGTGGCCTGGGCGAAAGGGGCTTCATCCCCGCAACGATTCTTGTGGGTATAAGGATCGGTATTGGTGAGGGGGACCGAGGTAAAAGCCGATAGCCGTTCCCCTTTACCACACAGTTCTCGTGCGGCTAAGACACTGACTGATCCCGAATCCAGGCCACCGCTTAAAGTGACACCCACCGGGGTGATGGAGCGCGACCGTGTCCGGACCGCACGGGTGTAGTGATCGAGGAAGGCCTCCAGATAGTCCTCCTCGCGGGCCAGCTGGACCATCGGAGCATTTTCCAGATACCAGTAACGGCGGAGCTGGACATTCCCATTGGTGACAGTCAGACAATGGGCAGGGGGGAGACGAAGGATGCCCTCGTATGCGCTTCGAATCCCATCCCCATGCCATGAGGTGAGCACCTGCGCGATACGGATAAGGTCGGGCTTCTTGGGAACCTCTGGTAAGGCCAACAGAGGTTTCTTGTTCGAGGCGAAGGCGATAAACCCAGCCCCTTGTGTGTAGTAGAGGCTGGTATTGCCGTGGTGGTCACGGGCCACAAAAAGTTTCCGGATTTTTCTGTCCCACAGGGCGAAACACCAATCTCCTAAGAGATGATCGACACAATCCTCGCCCCAACGGGAATAGGCCCATGGGATCAACTGGGTATCCGGGAAACTGCTCCATTCACTGGAAGGAATACTCAACTCCGCGAGGAGCTCCTCGCGGTTATCCAGCCTTGCTGAGGAGACGATGACCCAGCCTTCCGGAGTTGACCTCATGGGCCGTACTTCCGCCTGTTTCTCTTCTGGTAAGGTGAAGCAATACTGGCAGCCTAAGGCCAATGGTCCTTCTCTCCAGGAGCTAGAACCATCCACTCTCCAGGCGGACAGGGCCTGCTGCATGGTGTCGAGAGTCTCTCTCTCCACCGGAGCGCCATCGAGCCTCAGGTATCCAAGAATTCCATTCATTCCGTGTCCTCGGCGAAGGTGGAAATCACACGAAATCTTTCATTACCCGTGCCTCCGGTAACAAGCACCTTTCCACAGCGCAGCCAGGCATGGGCATCCAGCCACTTCACCTCCCCTCGATCCACCCCAAGGTAGAGGGTACTAGCCAATCCTCTCCGCTGTAGCATCCGCTTACCCGCGATGGCCTGAACCAGGCAACGGGATGTCCAGGGCAGACGCCGTGACACCGCGCGGATCGCCCAACGAATCTCCTTGACGGTATGAATCTGTTCGGGGCTGCCAGCCTCTTGGGGAGTCTCAAAACCCTGTTTTCCCAATACGGGGGCATAATGCTTGAAATGCCTGAAGCGCACCATCAGCTCCACGGAGAGCAGTTCCCGGAATGCTTCCCATGCTAGCTTCCGGCTGGGTTGGGGGAGGTGAATGAAGGTGAGGAGTGGCGAATTCATTCGCTGAGTTCAATGCCCTCCATGATTCAACACAAATATCCCTGTCCTAGCACCTTTGGATCAATCCCTCGCCCTCGAGTTTGCCTAGGAAAGCCACCACCTGCTTCTCACAGAGTGCCCGGTCCACTTCATAACGTTCGAGTAACCGGTCGATTAGGTCTCCGACCCGGACGGGTTGCGCCAACTG
>CAZORO010000012.1:0-12262 GCA_964581845.1 uncultured bacterium | reverse complement strand
ATCGTTTGCCCGGTGGCCTCGAGACCATAATAGGCTCCCGACTCCACGCTCATGAGTACGGTGTCTCCCTCCAGATCGCTAGACATCAGTCCATCGGATTGTTTAAAGACCACATCCATTCCGATCAAACCATCGATGGCCATCATGTTCACTCCTCATGTGAAAAATTTCACGAGACAATGCCCTCATTCATCTCCAGTGGCAAGTATCCAAACCGTTCCATCATGGGGCCATGATCCTGAATGATCTGGTCAACCTGTTCTGGTTTCAATGTCTTCCGCCAGACTCCAGCGCGGCCTTCACGGAAGAAAGCTTTGGAGTGGGGGGATCGTTCGTTAAAACCCTTATGTTCTTCCTGTGTCTTCAATACATTAAAGGAGGAATACTCAACTGATCGTTGTAAAAGTTCCTCTTTCATGTCCAGCCCGCAAAACTCAATAATCTCCCGGAACTTGGAGATAGGATCCGAAAGGAGATCCTCATATCGCATTACCAGTACTGGGAAGCTGTCTTGGTCAACCCAACTGTGGACATGCCCGCTCCAAGAAAGAAGGCGCTGGGGCAGCTGAACATCCAGCTGTTCGTCTTTTGAGGCAAACTGATATTTTGGATCGTTCATGTTCCGGATCGTTTCATCTATTGTGTGTCCGGAATGGTCCGCGAAGGAGACCACGGCATCCAAGGGGTTCCGGATCAGATAAACCGCCCCCTGGGTAGCATCGGGAGGAACGAGAGACGCTCCTTCAGAGGTTACAGTGATCGCATCATGGATTTTGAGGAAGATGGTCTCTTCCGCATTTTCCGCTAGCAGCCGGTAGACATGGGGGCGGAGCCTTTCGATATCGATGGGAGAAAGGTCCGATGCCTCCACTCCGGCCCATTCGTCAAATAGATTCCGGCTACTGGCGATGGGCACTCCCCCCAGCTGGTTGATATCCGCCGGCTCTCCGCTGTCCTGCCGGTAGTTGGTGAGAAACGCCCGCAACCAGGTGTTGCCTGACTTGGGGTAGGAGGCCAGCCAAAGGATCCGCTTCATCTATGGAAGTCTTCCTCCAACAAATCTAAAAGGTCTTTTAGCTGTCCGAGATCATTAGCTCGTTTGAGCGAGACCATGCGGACAATGCGTGCGAAGGTATTGGCCTGTAAAAAGTGACGGTTCCCGATGGCCATCCCCTTTAGGAAACGGCCCCGGTAGGTGTTGCCAGTCAAGAAAGACAGCTTATCGCATCCCTTAACTGGTTGAAGGGAGGCCTCGCTCTCATTATTCACAATCCCTAGGCGATAGATCGCCTTGATTGGAACAGGTTCCTCAAGGAAATCTTGAGATGGGAGAGTGTACTTCTCCATCTTCTCCCGGATACGGATGGCGTCATTGGATTCAAGATCAAGATGGTCCATCGCATCCCTCCAGAGTTTCACCCCAGGATATCCTGGAATGGCGGTGGGAGGATTGGGTGGTACCACGCTCACCACGGTGATGTCATCCGCAAGAAGCCGGTAGCCACGTTTCTGGAACGCGGCGGCCAAGGTGGATTTCCCAGATCCAGAGGGCCCCATGAACACATAAGCCCGGTTATCCTTGACCACTGAACTGGCATGAAGGGGTAGGATTCCTCTCTGGTGGAGCACCGCGCCGAAGACAGAGGTGTACAGAAAGAGACGGATCTCCCTCTCATCGGCTCCCGGAACTGGATCGATCATGACCTTGACACCATCCTCCGCCAAGTAAGCGGCTACCCCCTCGATCCTGAGGAGAAACTGGTTGCCTTTGACCTCGAAGAGAACTCCGGTCAAGGAGGGATTTTCAAGGTGACTGGGAACCGTGCCCACATGGATGTTGACACCCGGCGTCTCCTCTCCGGTGTAAGGGACCAATTCCGGAAGTGGGATCGTTGAGTTGATAAGGAGGCCAAAAGCCTGGAAATGGTTTGTTCGCATAGGTTGGATGTGTCCGGTTGGTGGCGAGTGTTTCCCGGAGTCAGTGGAAACCTTATCTGGCATTCTGTTGGATACAAGGACTACAGTCTACTGCTTAAAGTCACGCCGGGAATGGACGGGTGATCCATCCGGCATAGCTGATTCATCAAAGTGTCATAGAAAAAGGCATATCGGTCAAGGAGGTGCGTATGTCCATTCAAGAAGTCATTCAATCTCAATACCTTGCCTCTCTCGAAATGGTCAGCGAGGCGGTGGCTCAATGCCCCGAGGCGCTGTGGGTGGACTCGGGATACAAGAACCGGTTTTGGCACATCGCCTACCACACCCTCTTCTACACACACCTCTACCTCCAGGATTCCGAAAAGGAATTTGTACCTTGGAGCAAACACCGGAATGAATACAACTTTCTTGGCCCGCTTCCATGGCCTCCTCACAAGGAACCAAACATAGGAGAGCCTTACACGAAGGAGGAGGTGCTTGAGTACCTTCGATTCTGCCAGAAAGAGGTTGAAATGAAGGTGGCCGCCCTGGACCTGGAGGCGGTTTCCGGGTTTCCTTGGCTACCCTTTGGAAAACTCGAGCTTCAGTTTTACAACATCCGGCACATCCAGCATCACGCTGGGCAGCTCATCGACCGGCTAAGGAACCATGAGAGAATTGGTGTTGGCTGGGTGGGGATGAAACCAAGGGAATAAATCCAAATGTCCAACCAGAGGTTGTCTATTCGGGGGATTCAACTGTTTTCTGAATGGTATCCGACTCCATGGGCGCTTCTTCGAGTGCCTCTATAGCCGGTGCCTCCTCCCCCCGGCTTTCCGCATCAGCCAGCGCCTGAGAAAGCTCGTCAATCTTCGGCAACTCGTTGAGATTTCTCAGACCGAAGTGATGAAGGAAGTGCTTGGTGGTCTTATATAGGAAGGGGTGGCCGGGAACATCCTTGCGTCCGGAGATTTTGATCAATCTGCGTTGCAGGAGGGTGTGGATCATGGTGTCAACATTGACTCCGCGAATAGCCTCGATTTCCGCGCGGGTGATCGGCTCGCGGTAGGCAATGACCGCCAGCGTTTCCAGAGCCGCTTGGGAGAGGGTCCGTTTCTTACGGCGGTCGAGAAGCTTATCAATGAATTCCGAGTTCTGCGGTTTTGTGGCCAGCAGGTAACCTCCTGCCACCTCGAGCACCTGCAAGCCACGTGACTCATCTTCCAGGAGACATGCTTTCCAGTCATCCAACGCCGCTTTGAGGGTCATCGGAGTTTCACCCTGAATGACCTCCGCCAACCTTTCCGGCGTAAGGGGTTCATCAGTCGCGAAAAAGAGCGATTCAAGTATCGAAACAAGGGTCATGCGTCAACCGCTCCTGGTGCAGGATTCGTTTCATCATCGGGAGGTATGGGTGTGCTATCGTCTTCTGTTAATCCAGAGGTGTTCGCTGGTTCGGAGACTGAGGTATCACCCACAAAGCCCTCATCCTCCGAAGCGTAGGCTAGCTCAACCTCTCCCTCCGAGTCGCGTTTTGCTTCCTCGGCCCGGTAGATCCAGATATCTCCCAGTATGGCCGACTGTTTGGCGCGCACCTTCAAGAGACGGATCAGCTCAAGCAGCGCAAGGAAGGTGACAATCGCCTCGATCCGTGAACGCATCGATTTAAGATAAAGGCTCAGGCACAACTCTCCGGTTTCATACAGCAGCAGCTGGATCTCGGCCATCTTCTCATCGATGGTGTATTCCTCGCCTTGAATAAGGTTGGGACGCGCCTCTCCGATCTCCTCCAACACCCGCTTAAATGCTGAGGCAAGGTCAAAGAAATTGACCTCGTAGAACTCGACCACATCTTTCTGTTCGATACTCGGAGGGGGCTTTTCGCGCCAGAAAAGCTGGTGACGCTCCTCCTCGGCTTTGCGTAACAGACTGGCCACCTCACGGAAACGCTCATAATCTCTGAGCCTTTTGAGAAGGAGCTGTTGTTCATCGATCGGCTCCAGCTCCTCCTCATCCAATGTTTCGGTGGGCAGCAGGCCTCTGGATTTGAGAACCATTAAATGGCCGGCGATCACTAGAAAATCTCCAACCTCATCGAGGTTGTGTTTCTCCATGGAATGGACATAAGCGAGAAACTCATCGGCGATGAGCGCCAGTGAAACCTTGAAGATGTCCAGCTTATGATCACGCACTAGCTCCAACAGCTTATCGAGCGGTCCCTGGTAGGACTCCTGATCCACCCGGTAGGCGCTGGGGGTGTAGAAAGTGATAGACTCCTCACCCTCCTGCCCGCGTGGGGAGGACGATCCTTTCGGCTTGCCAGTCTCATCACTGGCCTGAGAGGATGGAGTTGCAAGATCCTCGGTCATTGTATTCCGCTGATTCCAATCGCTTCCTTGGCCTCGGCCAAGACGCCTGATGCAATTGCCCGGGCACGCGCGGCCCCATCTCCCAGGATTTCGCGCAGGCGTTCCGGCTTCGAGGCGATTTCGGCATACCGTTCACGGAACTCCGCTAGCTCTGAGTTAACATTCGCCGCCAGTTCGCGTTTGCATTCCACACAACCGATCCCCGCTTTCCGGCAAAGTCGATCGATCTCCGCGACTCGCGCCGCCGGGCTGAAGGTCTTGTGATAGGTAAAGACCGAACAGACATCCGGATTGCCAGGATCGTTTCGGCGGATCCGCGCCGGATCGGTGATCATCTCGCTGATCCGTTTGGCGGTCATCTCCGGCGCCTCGACCATGTCGATAGCATTGTTGTAGCTCTTACTCATCTTGCGGTTATCCAGCCCCGGCAGCCGTGTGGTCTCGGTCTGGAGCGCCTCTGGTTCGGGGAAAACCTCACCGTATAGGAAATTAAAACGGCGGGCGATCTCACGGCACAGTTCGATATGGGGCAGCTGGTCCTCTCCCACCGGCACAAAGCTCGCCTTATAAGCGAGAATATCCGCCGCCTGAAGGACCGGATATCCGAGAAAACCATAAGTGAGCAGGTCTTTGCCATTCAAGTTCTGGATCTGCTCCTTGTAGGTCGGAACCCGTTCTAGCCAAGGGAGGGGGACAAACATGCCGAAAAGAAGCGCTAGTTCGACATGCTCTGGAACTTCCGACTGGATGAACAGGATCGAACGATCTGGATCGATTCCCGCCGCGAGGAGCTCCATCGCCTTCTGTTCGGATCTCTCACGAAGGTTGTAAGACTTGAGCGACTCATACTCAGTGGTGATGGCATGCCAATCCACCACCGAGTAGACACACTCGTATTCTATTTGGATTCTTACCCAATTCTTAACCGCTCCCACATAGTTCCCCAAATGCATGGGGCCGGTGGGACGTATCCCTGAAAACACCCTTGCCATGGCCTTCTCCACAAAACAAAAGGGAAGCGTCTCCGCTCCCCCTGATCAACCGGACTATACCATAGGAGTGGGAAGCGGCAAGATTGGGAGTTTGTTTTGGGGGAAGAGGGATATCAACATGAAACCGATCGCCTTAGATGCCTACGACCAGCTGGCCACCCACTATTCGGAACTTGCGGTTGAGAAAGCCGAAAATGGTTATATCGAGCGTCCCATGACTCTTCGCCTTCTGGGAGAGGTTCGGGGACTTCGAGTCCTTGATGCGGGTTGTGGACCTGGCATCAATGCTAAGATCCTGACAGAGAAGGGGGCTTTGGTAACAGGGGTGGATGTGAGTCCGCGGATGTTGGAGGAGGCACGAAAACGTTGTGGAGACAGTGTGATCTTCCATCAAGCCGATCTCTCGGAACCGCTCTCTTTCCTGGCTGATGCCTTCTTCGACCGGATCTTCTCCTCGCTGGCGATTGACTATGTTGAGGATTGGAATGCTCTCTTTCGGGAATTCTGGCGAGTCTTGAAACCAGGAGGAATACTGGTTTTCTCCGCCCAGCACCCCACCGGGGCTTATAATTGGTATCAACCCGCTCGTGCTCAAGGGGTGCAATATGTGACTGGTATATGGGTGGGTTTTGGAGCGGAGCCGGTGACCGTACCCGATTACTACCGTTCCTTTTCTGACATGGTGAATCCGCTAATAGAAACCGGCTTTGTGCTGGAACGGGTCGAGGATGCTCAACCCATCCCTGAATGCCAGATGCGCTGGCCGGAAGAGTATGAGGAGTTCTTGCGGAAACCGTCGTTTATTGGGTTTAAAGCGAGGAAGGCTTGAGTTTCTGGAGAGGAATTCACAGTGAGAATACCCAGAATCTATGTGGACACATCTGTGATTGGGGGGTGTTTTGATGCCGAGTTCTCTCAGGCAAGTTGGAACCTGATCGGACTTGCCCGTTCAGGTCATGCGGTCTTACTCGTGTCTGACATTCTCATTGAAGAACTTCTTAGAGCACCCGATGAAGTCAGAGCGCTGCTTGATGAGATCCCAGAACGTTGTCTCGAACGGGTCTTCGCGTCTGAAGAGTCCATGCGGCTAAGGGATCGATATCTTTCCTCTGGTGTGGTTGGACCGTCCTGCTCATCGGATGCGCATCATGTCGCTATTGCTACCGTAGTGGGAGCTGACCTTTTGGTCAGTTGGAACTTCAAACACCTCGTTCATTACGCCAAAATAAGAGGGTTCAGTGGAGTGAACCTTCTCGATGGGTATTCCCCTGTTGAGATACGAACTCCAAGAGAGGTTGCTTCCGATGCCGAAGACCAAAGTTTTTGATTGCGTTGAAATGAAGAACCGGATTCAGGCTGAGATCAGCATGGAGAATGAAGGTCTCACCGATGCTGAGATTGCTGAGCGTAGGCGTGTTCTGTTAGAGACCTCTGAGGATCCCGTGGCGAGGAAATGGCGGAAACTCAGAAGGTCTGACATGACTGACACAGCCCGGAACAAGCCATAATCTTATTGGCCCCCTTCACTCGCCCACTATTTCAAGTCATACATCCCCTTGGAGTAAAATCACACAACAACACATGATCGAAGTCCAAGACCTAACCCTTGCATATGGCAACCAAGTCCTCTTTGAGGACCTTTCCTGGAAAGTGAATCCTGGCGAACGGGTCGCCCTGGTGGGTAAGAATGGAGCCGGGAAGTCTACCCTGATGAAGATCCTCGCGGGGGAGATTGTCCCCGATGAGGGGCGAGTCGTCCGCGCTGGAAATGTCTCGGTGGGATATCTCGCGCAGGATGTCACTTTGTTGCGTGGACGGAGTGTTTGGGAGGAAGCGCTCGAGGGCAAAGAGGAGATCCTCGCGTTGGAGGCTGAACTACGCCGTTATGAGCACCTCATCTCGGATCTTCCCCATGACTCGCCCGACATGCCCCGTAGGCTCAATCGTTATGCGCAGCTCCAGGAGGAGTTCGATGAAAAAGGCGGTTATCAGGCCGAGAGCGATGCCGGCGCGGTCCTGAGCGGTCTCGGGTTTCCAAAGGAGAGATGGGACGAGCCGACCGAGAACTGGAGCGGTGGCTGGCAGGTCCGCTTGCATCTCGCCAAGCTCCTCATCCGCCGTCCGGATGTCCTCCTCCTGGATGAGCCCACCAACTATCTGGACCTGGAGAACATCCTGTGGGTGGAATCGATCATCCGGGATTACCCCGGCGCGGTGATCATGGTCTCCCATGACCGGGCGCTGCTCAACCGCGCGGTCAACCGGGTCTCCGAGGTCGCCCTCAAGACGGTCTCCGATTACAAGGGCAACTACGATTTCTACCTCCAGGAACGCGAGCGCCGTTATGAGATCCTGGAGAATGCTTACAAGAATCAGCAGCGGGAAATCCGTCAGACCGAGCGCTTCATCGAACGCTTCAAGGCGAAATCCACCAAGGCTGCCCAAGCCAAGAGCCGGATGAGGCAGCTCGAGAAGATCGAGGTGATTGAACTGCCGCGTGAGGATGCCACCATCCGGGTAACTCTCCCCACCGCTCCCCGTAGCGGTAAAGAGGTTATCAAGATCGCCGACCTTTCCAAGTCCTATGATGGCCGTCCCGTGTTCAAACCGGTGACCCTCAACATCTACCGTCAGGAGCGGGTCGCCATCCTGGGGAAGAACGGGGCAGGGAAGTCCACCTTAATGCGTCTGGTTATCGGGCAAGAAACACCCACTACCGGCAAGGTTGAAATGGGCCTCTCGGTGGTGCCACGCTATTTTGCACAGGATCAAGCCTCCAGCCTCCTGCCCGACCGGACCATTCTCGCGGAGGCGGAACAGGATGCTCCCGATGAGTGGCGCGCGCGGGTGAGAGATCTGCTTGGGGCTTTCCTTTTCCGTGGGGATGATGTCTTCAAGAAGACCGCCGTCCTTTCAGGTGGAGAAAAGAGCCGTCTCTGTCTGGCCAAGATCCTGTGCGGTACCGCCAATCTGCTCATTCTTGATGAGCCTACTAACCACCTCGATCTGGTCACCAAGGAACGTCTACTCGCGGCGCTCCTGAAGTATCAAGGTACATTACTGTTCGTCTCTCACGACCGTCACTTTCTCAAGAGTCTGGCAACACGGATCCTGGAAATTGAAGATGGTGTGGTGAATGACTATCCCTGGGGGTACGAGGATTACCTTTGGTGGAAGGAAGAGAATGAGAAGCTATGAGTGTCCCACGCTCCCTCAGTTTGGGAGGAATCCAAGTCACTTTGGTTAGTGGAGGAGTTCACCTAGTCGATGGTGGTGGGATGATGGGGATCCTCCCCAAGGGGCTCTGGAATAAGTGGTATCCCGCCGATGAAGAGAACCGTATCTGGCTCGAAAACCACTGCTTGGTGGTGGACACACCCGGGAGACGTCTTCTGGTCGAGAGCGGTTGCGGGAACAAGCTCGGCGAAAAAGAACGGCGGTTCTATGGCAAAGAAAACTCAGATTGGATCGGCGCAAATCTGGTTTCGGCTGGTTTCGCTCTGGATTCTTTCGATCAAGTGATTTTGACGCACCTTCATACCGATCACGCTGGCGGGGTAGTGACTTTGGATGAGAAGGGATGCGAGGTTCCCACTTTTCCGAATGCGGAGGTGTTTGTTTCCAGACAGGAACTCCATGATGCCAATAAGGGGATTGGGATCACGCCCACTGCCTATGACCGGCGGAATTGGGCGGTTTTGGAGGAGCGGGAGAAACTGATTTCTTTGCCAGCGGATGCCCAAATTACCCCCAGCGTTCGTTTCGTGGCATCACCCGGACATACCAATGGACATCAGTCCGTACTCGTGGAGGGAACTCAAGATGCGCTTCTCTTCACCGGGGAGCTGTTGCCCCTCTTTTACCATGCCGTGCCTCATTACAACATGGCATTTGATGTAGATCCCATGATCAAGACCGAAACCAAGCGCCGTTTGTTGGAACGCGCTTGCCGGGAAGGGTGGATATTGGTACTCGGTCATGAGCCTGTGACTCCGGTGTGCAGAGTGGTGTACCGGGAGGAGAGGGGGCGGTATGAGCTGGAGGGAGTGTAGGAAAACTTATTTGTCCTTGGCTTCCCAACGTGCCTTAACACGTTCGAAATACTCAATCCTGGACCTGATTTTCTCAATCTCCTTGGGATAGAATTCCAACATCGTTTCACAGAGTTCGAGCATCCAACTACGGCGTGGGTAATGTGGGCGAATGGAAATATAATTCGAACGGGCGATTTGTATCTGTCCCCATCCAAGGGCTCCGACGGTTAAGCAATCCCAGTCTAAGAACTCAATCGGGAGGAAAAGGACTTCTGTTGTTCGCGCCTGTGTGACATTTATCCCGTACTTAACCAAGAGAAGCGTGAAGTAGTTGGAATCATCTTCATAGAACCGTGCCAGTCTTTCAACGGAAGTTAGGTTAGGCATATTGAACTTCGTGTCCGTGCGATGTGTCTTTACATCGACCACATAGTAGAAACCATGTTTATCTTTGAAGGCTAAATCCGCCATCGCCCGCCGGGCGAAATTGGCTGAATACTCATCACAAATGTCTCCCATAATATCTTGGAAATGCTCTCCGAGAATGGACTCGATAGCATCTCCCACCGCGCGTGGACTTGTGGCTGTATTTGGAGAGAGGAAGTCATCATGGCTATTGAGGAAATCCATGGTTCGTTTGCCAATCTCCAGATATTCATTGGTAGTGAAGAGGGGACTTTCCATCAACCTGCTTTACCTTCCGGATTCAATGTTGTCGAACAATGAGGGTTGATTCGAGTGGGTGGATGAGAGCTTACTATCGGCCAATTGCAGAGACAGTGTGTTCCTCTCCCAGAAGGCCCCTTGTGAATAACCTTGAATGCTGGGATCGTGGGTTGCCAAATCGAGCCGTTTCTCTGCAAGGCAACAATACTCTTCATCGATCTCGACGCCTGTGTAATGTCTTCCCAGTTTCTTGGCGACCACTGAGGTGGTGCCCGAACCAAGGAATGGGTCAAACACCACATCCCCCTTGTTGGTTCCACACAGAATGATTTTGGCCAACAGTTTTTCCGGTTTCTGTGTGGGATGATCGGTATTTTCTGGCATGGACCAGAAGGGAACAGTCAGGTCGGTCCAGATATTGGATGGATGGGTATCACGGAAACGGCCGCTGGAAGTTTCAACCCAATCTTTGGGTTTTCCGTTTTGGTGGGTGTAGGGAGCGATGACACGGCGTTTGAGTTTGACATTCTCAAGGTTGAAGGTGTATTGATCCGAGACTGTGGCAAACCAGATGTCCTCGGAGTTATTTTTCCAGTTGGCGCTTGCGCCGCGTCCCTTTTCCCTTTCCCAGGTGATCCGGTTCCGGACGATAAAATGTTTGGTGAGAACCCGGTAAATCGCTGTGGAGGACCGCCAATCACCACAGACATAGATCGAACCGTGAGATTTGAGAAGGAATTTCATCTTTGGCAGCCAAGTGTCAAGCCAGTTCTCGTATTCCTCAAGCCCGCACTGTTTGAAGCTTCTCCCATTAAAATCTTTAGACAAATTGTATGGAGGGTCCGCGAAAACTAAATCAAAGGACCTTAAGGGAAGAAAAGACAGAACTTCGAACAGGTCCTGACAGATGGTCGTATCGAGGACATCTGAGACTGAGGCTGTTGTCCTCAAACGGCGAAGAGCCGGGAGGTATCTGCTCCTGTCCTCACCGTTTAGGACGA
The DNA here is from genome assembly GCA_964581845.1 of uncultured bacterium. GTDB lineage: Bacteria > Hinthialibacterota > Hinthialibacteria > OLB16 > OLB16 > OLB16. The sequence continues at coordinate 1,283 of CAZORO010000012.1, read as the reverse complement.
TGGTTCTGTTCCTGGGGGCACGTTCCGTAGACATGGTTTGACTAACGGTTTCCTTCTATATCAATCATCATAGTGATGACAGGTAGAATGGGCCAGAGGAAATCTGAGTACAAGGGCTTGCGGCTGCCACCAAACCATGTAGGAGCCTTATCCGAATATATCATGGAGTAAACTTACTGATGGGATATCTTGCCATTCCGATCTACTCATCACCGGAGGTGATCTGACATGCCAAAAGTCAAAGATTTCGATTGTGTGGAAATGAAGAACAGGATCCAAGCTGAGTTATTGGAGCATTACCGCGGGATGACTGATGAAGAGATCCGACCGGAGTCTTTCATTCATTTCCCCTCCACCACCGTCTCCACCAACAATGGTGTCCCGACATAAGCGTGTTGAGTCAGCCCCTGGTCCGAACTCTTCCTGGCTCCTTCAGGGACCTCCATGCGCACAATCCAGTGGTTCTCGAAGCGTCCGGGTTTTCGTCCCACATAAGGGAAGGAGACCATGACCGTGCCGCCCGTCTTGACCTCGGTGGCCCCCTGAAGAATGGCCTTGGCGAGTTGGGCCTCGTTTTGAATATCCCAGAGCTGTGTGGGCTGGAACCAGTAATTGACCACTTCGGGCTGGTTGAGGCGCCAAGTCTTCGAACCGGTATTCTTGATGGTCACCGTCACCTCGGTCACATCCCCCACACGGACTCTCGAGGGCACATTGTGTGAGACAATCTCCGCATCCAGGATACGCGGTTGCGTAATCGCCTTGGCGTTGTCCTCATTGCTGGGCTGGCTCCGCTTGTCTTTTGTATCCAAGGCTACCACGCGGTAGTAGTAAGCCTTATCGGGTGTCACCGCGCGGTCGATGTATTCCGTCCCCTCCACCTTCGCGAGCGGGGCAAAGGGTTGCTCAAATCCTTCCGCCCGTTCTAGGACATAGGCCGCAGGTGTTTTTCCATTCAGTGGTGCGAACCACTGCAAACGGATCTGTCCCACTTCACGATGCGCCACCAGTTTCCGTGGAGCACGGTTGTCGATGATCCGGCTGGCCACTCCGAAGCAAGGTCCAATTCCATCCCCGGTGGAAGTTTTCAGCCGGAAAGCATTCCAAAACCGTCCCGCACTCTGTACCGCCGGGAGGCTGATTTCGAGCGCCACTTTCTCTCCTGGTGCGACATCCTTCGGCAGCTGCCATGTGGAATTCCTGGTGGGGAGCGCGGAGGGGGAACTCACGGAGGCCAAACTAATTTGACCTTTTTTCCAAATCCTTCCGCCCGTGTTTTTTAT
>CAZORO010000011.1:278-27845 GCA_964581845.1 uncultured bacterium | reverse complement strand
TGACCGGGCAAGGGGAATCCAAGCTGCGTATCGATGGAGAACTGGTCCAGCCCAGCTGTTACTCAACAAAAATCGGAGAGTTCAAGGAGTTTCCCGTGCCCAAGAAGGCTTTGGAGGATGGAGAAATCCTGCTGACCTGGGACAAGCTCGATGAGTCGCACCTCAACTGGAGACAGCAATCACACCTGGCGGAGGTGTGGTTACTCAGGCGAGACAGGTAAACTCCCTTGACGATAATGCCGCGGGTTGGGGAAAACCCGTTGGCCTCCCCCAACCCGCAGATGGAATGCGGTGTGTTAAGGAACTAAGCGACCGCGACAACTTTGATCGCTTTGGGGCCTTTGTCGCTTTGGGCGGTTTCAAACTCGACCTTGGCGCCTTCCGCGAGAGACTTGAAGCCGTCTCCTTGGATTTCTGAGTGGTGAACGAACAGATCGGCTCCGCCATTATCGGGGGTAATAAAACCAAACCCCTTGGAGTCATTGAACCACTTTACTTTTCCGCTACTCATACTGATTGATACTCCTGTTTTTCCTTTAGATTGTTGGTCGAGGATTCAGAAATGGTCCCGGGAGAGTTCAATGTTCTTTTCGGCAAGAGATATGGAAGAACTGGAGGGTTTTCTTGATCTTGCGGAGGTAAACGGACTTAGATGAATGATCTCAACTGGTTTCAGATATGAATCTCTCGACTGCTGAGAATCAGGCTACACGTAAATTTGCGGTTGTCAAGGATTATCTTTCAGATTGAACATAACAGAGGTTTATTGGGCTAGGCATCAGTAGTCTGGCCAGATCTGTATCCAAGTTGGTCCGGTGAATTCATCAGCGCCGATATCACATACATTCCCCGAGCGGGGATCACCATCGATATCGATCAGAGGAACCTCTAGGTCGAGTGAGGGACCAACTCCCTTGCCGATGCAGGGGGAGAGGGGAAGGAGATGGTAATCACGTCCCAAGGAGTCAACAAAGAGTGGCTCCTCATGGATGTTTCCTGCGCCGGGATAGCCACCTTGAATATCCGAATAGGTTACCACCGGTGTGGAGTCACCCACAAACTCGTAACCGCCGTTCCAAAAGATACAGTTTGTGATTGAGGCAACCACCTTTGATTCGACAGCAAAGGTTCCTTCCGTGGCATCCGGTATGTTACCCGCCACAGTGCAGTTCACAAATGAAGGTATCGATCTATAACCAGCAAAGATGGCGGTACCTGAATTGGCTTGGTTTTCGGTCATCAAACAATTGGACACAACTGGACGCGAAAATAAACTATAAAGCATGGAAGAGGTGTTTCGACAGGAGAAGCCACCCCCTTTGTCAGCCCAGTTACCAATGAGCTGACACCGGTTGATATGCGCGGAAGACACGTAACACCCAATCCCTCCACCAAGCATAACGGCACTATTGTTGTACACAAGACAATCGGATACATATCCATTTCCGAATAACCAAACTCCACCTCCCTCAAATCCCGTCGAATTTCCGGTAATCAAACATGATGATAATTCACCTGATCCCTCGAAACATACTCCGCCCCCTACTGTCTGGGAAGAATTGTTTTCAAATGTACAATCCTCGATTCGTGGATGACCATTGGCGTAGATCCCGCCACCGACTCCAGCGGCATTGCCTTGTATGGAACACTTCTCGATAAGGGGGGTTCCCGAGGATTCTACAAAAATACCGCCTCCATACTCCGCCATGTTTCCCCTGATGATACAATTCGAAAGGACTCCGGTGCCCTCAAGAATCCGGACACCACCGCCTTCATCGCCAGTACCGCCGGTAATCGTGAATCCATCCACCGTGCACTCTCCCGACATGACGATTGGAGTAGAATCAAGACTATTTCCATCCAAAATCGTTGGATGAGTCTTCCATAAACGGCTTGCAGAATTGGTCTCTGTACCAACGAAACCACCAAGGAGAATGGTCGTGGGTTCACTCAAGATTCCTTCCGGATAGGTCCCGGCTTTCACCCAGATCTCATCCGAAGTATTGCTGATTAAATAGGCATCATTAATCGAAAGGAGTGGGGAATCCCATCCGCTTCCATCTCCCGCCTCACTTGCTCCAGAATCGACATAAATCACCGTAGGTGTGTGAGTGGCGGGTCCGGGAATGCTCGCTGGGAGGGATTCATATGCACCAATATCGACAAGCCCATCCTCTCCAGGACGGGGGTTTCCATCAATATCCTGGCTCGACGAATCGATTGGGAGCCCACGATCCACACAAGAGGATCCCTCTCCAAGGTGGTAATCTCCACCTGCTCGGTCCAGAAACTCAGGAAATCCGTCGATATTCCCTTCACCGGTCCATCCACTTTGTAGACAGGAATAGCGAACATCTTTGGTTCCGTCACTCACGATCTCACGTCCCATGTTCCAAAAAATAGAATTCACTACTTGTATCGGCCCATCCATGGCAATACATCCCCCAAGGCCGCCTGTGAAAGTCACACGGTTATCGACAAGGGTACAGTGAGTTACACTGAGCGAACAGTCCCATTCCGTGGCAACAGCCGCTCCGCCATCTCGCGCCCTGTTCCGCGCAATGATGCAATTCATAAGCCGCACCGGGGTTTGATAGGCAACAAAGCCACCTCCGCTATAGGTCGCGGTATTGTCGACAATTCTACAATTTCCAAGCGCGACTTCTTTACAACTATTGAATAGAGCACCTCCACCTTTCTCAGATTGGCAGTGCTCAATCGTACAGCCCGTTATTGTAAGGCTTCCTCCAAATGCATAGAGTCCTCCTCCTTGGTGGGGGGAGGAACTGTTCCGGATCACGCAATTTCTTATCGTTGCGGTGACGTCGTAAACATATGCAATCCCTTTCTCTATCGTGAAGCCATCAACGAGGCTGTCTTCAGCAAGGGTTACAACTCTCCCAACGTATCCCGTCCCGTTAATGACTGTCGGATTCTGGGAGAAGTCCTGCTCGGATCGCGATGTTTCAGTTCCGGCGAATCCGCCATAGAGTTGGACAAACGGCTCCAAATCGACAGGCTCCGGGTATTCCCCAGAACGGACCCAGATCTCATCCGAGGTGTTCGACACATCCAAAGCTTCAGCGATGGTCGGAAGGGCGCTTGACCAACTCTCCCCGGTGGGAGTGGCGTCGGAGACACCCACGTAGATGACCTGTGGCTCATGCTCCAGGCTTCCAGGCAGGAAACCAGCGGGAGACTCGAACGCACCCATATCCACAAGACCATCCGTACCCGGTCTTGGATTCCCATCAAGATCGGAATTGACACCCACGGAGGGATATCCCCAGTCAATGCAAGGCGAACCATCCAGAAGATGATAGTCCCCATCATTTGCATTCACGAAATCGGGTAATGCGTTGATATTACCTGTCCCCGGCCACCCCCCTTGGATGCAGCTATAGGTGATTTCCATAGTTCCTGATTCGTTAAAGACTTCGGGTCCCCGATTCCAGATGATGCTGTTCTTGATTTGCCGGACTCCGTCGTCAAAGAAATACAAACCGCTCCCAAGTGAAGTTCCTCGATTACGGACGATGGTGCAGTGCCTCGCATCGAGATGGGAGCTTTCAGTAAAAAAGAGACCCGGACGATTTTCGGCTATAACGCAATTAATCAATGAAACCACTGCATCTGATTCCGACCTTAATCCCGCGCCTTGATGCTTGGTGATGCTGCAACCAGTGATGATGGTGGATGACTTGTAGCCACATACTATTCCGTCTTCTGTCCATCCTGCGTCGTTATTAGAGATAGAGCAGTTGATGAAGGTGGGAGTGGATTCCTTTATAAAGGCGCCCCCTCCCCTTAATGTTGCTTTGTTATCAATTATCCGGCAACCGTTCAAAGTTGGATGCGCCCCATCAGTACAATAAAAACCTGCCCCATTGTCTCCCTCGTTGTCAGTTATCAGGCAGTTCTTGATCGTTGGGGCCGCCAGTGGACCGCATATTATCCCGCCACCATGCCAAGCATTATCTCCTCCCTTCACGGTCAAACCCCAGAGCAAGGCAGAAGAACTCTCCCCATTTTCGAAGGTCACCACATCTCCTTCACCATTGGCGTCGATGATGGTTGCCTCGATTACATCCCAATCATCAGGATTGGACGACCTAACCGTAACCGCCTTTCCATTGAAGTTGATCGTTTCTGTATAAGTCCCCTGGGAGAGAACGATCACATCACCCACTTCTGCTGTGTCGATAGCCGTTTGGATGGATTGAGGTGGACTGAGATTGTAAGTGGCCGCCAAGACTGGTTCGCTGTTGACCATGGCGGCAATCACCGCCATAGGCAGAAAAGCCGCTCGCATCGCTTTCCCTCCATTTGGACTCGGTGGAAATACAAAGCAAACCAGACAAAAAGAGACTCAATAATTGGTATATAGCAACAAGAATAGCACTTCCGGTATAATCCAACAAGACCTTAAAAGGAAATCGAGAGGAGTTACAGGGGCCTACCCCTTCGCCCCCTCCACCTTCCCCAGGATCCGGTCGACGGTGGATTCGACCTCGCGGTTGGCGCCTGTCTTGATACGCTGTTCGAGTTTATGGAGTTCATCGGCGATGTTGATGGCGGCCAGGATGGCCAGGCGGGTGGTCGACATGCGTGGCGAGACTTTGGCGATCTCCTGGAGTTTATCATCGACATAGGCGGCGATCATGCGTACATATTGAGGGTCCTCCTCGGCGCGGAGGGTGTAGTTCCTGCCCATGATCGTCACGGTAACATGCTGCTGTTCGGTCGCCATTCAACTGACTCCTAGTGCTTTGGCTGTTCTCCCGTTTTTCCCCTTATTGCCCCGCACTCGATCGTTGATCAAGGAGCTTGGCCTCGATCAGGTCCAGCCGGTCTAGAAGCTGGTTTAACCGATCTTTGACCATCCCCCGCTCCCTCAACAGCTTCTGATTGACTGCCTCTGATTCTGCCAGCTTTCTTCTGAGATCGTCGAGACTCTTCAGAAACTCCTCACCCCCCTGGGTGGCGACAGTCTCCTCGCCCAGTTTTTTCATACGGGCTTCGATCCGGCGTAAATCCTCCCTGAGTCCCCTGCGCTCCTCCAGCAGGGCATCTACCAGGATCTCCATCCTTTCAAGCTTCCCCTGCAAGGTCTCAGTCCGGGTCATCCTCCGCCCCCTTCAGTAGACAATCCACGTTGAACAGCCCCTACTCGATCGTTGAGGGTCTTGAGAAGCCCCATATGGAGTGGTGTGATCTCTTCCTCGGTCAGGGTCTTCTCGGTGGAACGATAGGTTAGACGGAACCCCAGGCTCTGGAATCCTTCGCCAATTTGCGCCCCGGTATAACGGTCGAAGAGCACCACCCCCTCCAGATAGGGGGGACGATTTTCCTCGATGAGATGGATCAACTCACGCGCGGTGGTGGATTGGGAGACAGTCAACGATAGATCGCGCCGGATCGGCGGGTAGGGCGAGGGAGTCTGGAGGGTGAGCTGGAAAGGTTGAGCGGCAGACATCAGCGCGGCAATATCGATTTCGGCCAGAACTGGATCCGAGGAGAGGTCATATCTCTTGGAGACATTCGGATGAGCACGTCCCACAATGCCGATGGGCTCCCCCTTGGCCATCCACCGCGCCGACTGGCCTGGATGAAAATAATCACACGCGTAAGTCTCCAGAGTGGCATCCGTCATCCCCACTTCCGAGAAGAGGGCCTGACAGATCCCCACCATGTCATAGAAATCCGGCTCGCGCGCTGAGGCCGACCAGTGCAACGGTTGCGTGCCCAGAAGGGCCAGACCTAAAGCATAGCGCTCACAATGGAGTAAGTCCTCGAAATCACGCAGATAGACCTTGCCCCATTCAAAGATCCGTAGTGCTCTTTCGCCACGCTGCACATTCCTTTGAAGGTTATCCAAAAGGCTACCCAGCAGAGTAGTGCGCAGGTGAGCAGTCTCCTCGGTGATTGGATTGGTGATGGGCACGCTATGGCGGAGAGGATGGTCCGCCGGGATGTTTAGACGTTCGGTCAGATCCGGACGCGAGAAGCTAAAAGACTTGGTCTCAGTCCATCCACGTCCCGCAAGGAAATTACGGACTGTCTTATCCATCTGGAAAGAGGGATGAATTTCACCCACCTTCATTGGTAATTCCGGTGGTGCCGGGGGGATCTCTCCATACCCAAAGTGGCGTGCCAGTTCCTCGATCAAGTCGATCTCGCGGACAAGATCCGAGCGGAAGGTGGGCGGCTCGACACGCAACTGCCCATTGTCCAGATCAGTAACCTCGCACCCCAGCAGTGTAAGGAGGCCGGCCTGCATTCCCGATGAAAGGGGGGCGCCTACGGTCCTTGCTGCGCGATCGGTCCGGAGGGTGATCTTGGTCCGCTTAGGCATATGAGCCGTGTCGATGGCCTCGATGATCGGGCTGGTGACTCTGCCACCCGCCACCTCAAGGATCAAGGCCACGCAACGATCCATAGCTTTCTGAAGGTTGATCGCATCGGTTCCCCTCTCGAAACGGAAAGAGGCATCGGAGGAAAGACCCAAAGGTTTGCCACTCCGCCGGATCCGTGAGGGGGTGAAGTACGCGCACTCCAGGAGGATGTTTGTGGTCTCGCTGGTCACCTCGGTGGCCACGCCTCCCATCACGCCCGCCAGAGCGATTGGGCACGATCGATCCGCGATCACCAATTGCTCGGGACCGAGGGTATAGGACTGGTGATTGATCGCCACCAATGTCTCGCCTGGTTTGGCGCGCCGGACTCGGATCTCCGGCCCTCCGAGTTTATCCAAGTCGAAAGCATGGAGGGGGTGGCCATACTCCATGAGAACAAAGTTGGTCGCATCGACCACATTGTTGATTGTGCCCAGCCCCACCTGCTCCAAGGCATCACATAACCACTTGGGTGAAGGGCCGGTCTTCACATCGCGGATGATCCGTCCCAGATAACGGGGACAGCCCTCAGGGTCCTCGAGGATGATGGGAATTGTCTCCTCGCTGGCGGATAGGAATTCAACCTGTGGGATTTTCAAGGGTTTCTCAGTGGCCGCCGCGATCTCCCTCGCGATTCCGATCCATCCCAGACAGTCAGGACGGTTGGGGGTGACATTCAGGTCGATGGAGGTGAGGTAGGGAATGGCCGAGTCACCCACGATGGCATCATTTGGAAGGATAAGGACCCCCTCGTGGCTTGTGCCCAGCCCGATCTCGCGCTCTGAACACATCATTCCCTCGCTGGTGACCCCTCTTACCTCGCGCTTCTCGATGATCAAACCTCCAGGTAACTCCTGGCCCGCCAAGGCCACGGCCACCTTGTCTCCCACCGTATGATTAGTAGCGCCACAAACAATCTGCCTGGGATTTGACTCACCTACATCAACCTGGCAAAGGGATAGACGGTCAGCCTTCGGGTGTGGATCCTTGGAAAGGAGGAGCCCCACCTTCAATCCCGCGCAGACAGGATCGGGAGCATGAACCTCCTCGACCTCCAGGCCCAATTGAGTCAGTAAATCCGACAGGGACTCGACAGTCCCCTCCCATGCGACATAGTTCTTCAGGAAATGGTAATTGAAAAGCATGCCCTGCTCGCGGCCTCATCCAGGCCCCATTGAACCGATCAAAAAGCTCTCTGGAAGGCTTACCGTAACCGGTTCATGACAATAGATTTACATGAAATCCTTCAGGCGGTTTCCAACAACTTCCAGCCTTCGAGATAGCATACTGTATTAAGGTCCCTCCCGCCTGTCAAGAAAGGGTCCAGAGGGATCAAAAACGGATGTGATCTTTGAGAAGAGAAACAGATCATGGGGATTGGTGGAGCTGAGGGGGCTCGAACCCCTGACCTGTGCGTTGCGAACGCGCCGCTCTCCCAGCTGAGCTACAGCCCCACTGAAGACAGATGAAATCTAGTGAAGAATCGGCATATTGGCAAGACACCTGGGCTGAAGCCAAAGATTCTTTTCACAACTAGCGGATGATTTTCTGGTCTGTTTCGTTCATGATCTCTTCCCACTATGAAAAGTAAAAAAGAGATCTTCGGCTGGGCGATGTTCGACTTCGCCAACTCGGCCTACACCACCAACATTGTCACAGTGATTTTCGCTTTGTACTTCACACAGGCGGTTGTTCCAGAGGGAGGGAATGGCAAGACCCTGTGGGGGCTGGGGGGAACCATTTCCAATCTTCTCATCATTTTGACAGCTCCAGTGATAGGAGCAATCGCCGACTTTTCCAGTAGCCGGAAGCGGTTTCTCGTGACCACCTGCCTTTTGTGTGTGGTCTCCACAGCGATGTTGTTTTTCGTGACTCCAGGCGCGGTAATACTGGCAATGATCCTGTTTGTGGTGTCCAATTATTTCTTTCAAGTCAGCGAGTCACTGTGTGGCAGTTTCCTGCCAGACTTGGCGGAGCCCCACGAGGTGGGACGGATCAGTGGATTTGGCTGGAGTCTGGGGTATGTGGGCGGATTGGCGGGTTTACTCATTTGTAGTGGATTAGGCCTAACGGATAGTTTTGGGCCCGAAAACGCCAAGAATATCCGTCTCACAAACCTGGTGACCGCCGGTGTGTTCCTGATTGGTGCCATCCCTACCTTCCTGTTTCTAAAGGAATACCGTCAGGGACGGCTGCTGCCGACTGGCACCACTTATCTGGGGATTGGATTCAACCGTGTCAAGGAAACCTTGACTCACTTACGTAGTTTGTATGACCTGGCCGTGTTTCTTGTGGTATTTCTCCTCTCCTCGGTCGGGCTGATGACCGTGTTTGCATTCAGTTCCATCTATTCCATCGAAGAGATGAAGTTCAACGACAAGCAGATCATGTTGTTATTCATCGTGGTCCAGATCAGCGCTGCGGCGGGAGCCTTTGCCTTTGGTTTCATCCAGGACAAGATTGGTCTGAAGCTCAATATGCAGATGTTATTGCTGGCGTGGGTCGGGTTGATCCTGTGTGTTTATTACACCTATTCGGTCACGTTTTTTTGGATATTGGTGATCATTCTGGGGGCGCTTTTAGGATCGGTGCAATCCGCCGCGCGTGGGTTAGTGGCGATGTTCGCCCCACCCTCGAAGAGCGCGGAGATCTTTGGCTTCTGGTCTTTGACCTATAAATTAGGAGGGATGATCGGTCCCTTGCTGTATGGGTTTGTCGCGGATAGCAGCGGGCACCGTACCGCCATGTTGTGCGTATCGGTGTTTTTCCTCCTGGCCTTCCTCGTGTGCCTGTTGGTCAATGAGAAACGGGGACGTCAAGCGGGGTTGGAGTTTGAGGAGTATCTTTCTATATCATCCCCCAGCTGACATTGTCGAGAATCTTTTGATTAGCGCTCCGCACCCGCCTACTCACAAGCCGTGCAAGGTTACGCATGACCTTGAAACCAAGATCATGGTCGGACTCCATCAACGCATCCAAGGGTTCCTTGCCGATCACCAGCATCCGGCAATCAGTCAATGCGCGGGCTGTGGCGGACCGTGGTGACTCATCCACCACCGCGAGTTCACCGAAGACATCTCCCGCCCGCAAGGTGACAAGAGGCATGGCATCTTCTTCACTGGCCAACTCCAGCGAGATCGAAACCTCTCCCTCCAAAATGATAAATAGCTCATTTCCTTCGGTATGTTCGATAAAGATGATTTCAGCTTCCTGATACCTCCTCTCCGAACAAATCCCGGACAGACGGTTGATTTCATCCTGATCCAGGCCAGTGAAGATGGAGACTGCTGCGAGAATGCTTTCATAAGAACCCATTGAATCCGCTCACTTTCGTTAAGGTTGGCTGGTCTGGGGAGCCGCTGAGGGAGCCGCGGGGGCTGGAGCTGGAGATGGATAAGAGGGTCCAACTGGCTGTTTGCGGGATTGCACCCTGGCCTTGAGATTGAGACCCCAATTATCCAGATCCGGACCCTCGAGATTCCCCTCCTGATAGAGGAGTACTTCCCCCCGATCATCCTCTTCCCAGTAGACAATAACGGCAACATCCTGCAATCCCTGTCCATCGCCCAGGTCTTGGACAACTCCATTATAACCTGGAATCACACGTGCCGCTTGCTCCAATCCCAGATCGACATGGTAACCATCAAAAGCGGCCACCAATGTTCCACGCGAATTCCCGTAACGGATGGGCACATTTCTGGGCAGGTTCTCGATTAAAGTGAAGGACACTGGTTTGATCCTTTCCTTGCCAAAAAACTGGTATCCCTTGCCCGAAACGATTTCCACAAAAATCTTTTTACGTCCCAAGCTGGCTGGAGGTCCAGTGTCTGTGATAGGAACAGGTCCTGATCCTTGACCAGGAGGACGTCCCGAAAACCGGCGTTCGCCTACCTTCACCTCACGCCACCAGTAGTCAGTAAGGATGAACTCCCCATCATTCGTCTGGACAAAATGCAGGTTACCGGGTTCACGTACCATACGTAATTCCGTGATTGGAAAGGCCCGGTTATCGGGGCGGACCCGGTCGGAGGTAAACAGCTGATCAGCCGGCACGGACTCCCCCATAACGACTAGAAAGAGGGCTCCCAGCACCTGGCTGAGCAACACTAGAACAGACTCATACTCAACCCTTCGGCGTCGCAGGATCATCTGAGGAATACCTCCGTGGTGACTTTCGGATCAGACTTGTGGTTCACACCATCAGTTTATGCTATTTTAGCGAATGGGGTATGTTCGCTCCCTCTGAGTCGCAGGTCAAGGAAGGGTTCAGACATGGTAGAAAAATCCCTCAAACTCGGGATCGTGACTTATAACCTCGCGAAGGATTGGTCCCTGGACGAAATTTTCAAGAACCTCGGCGAAGCCAACTACCAAGGAGTGGAGCTTCGCACCACCCATGCCCATGGAGTGGAGGTGAGCCTAACCAAAGATCAACGCGCGGAAGTCAAGAAACGCTTTGAAGACTCCCCGATCGAACTAATCCAGCTGGGCAGCGCGTTTGAGTTTCACTCCCGCTCCCCCGAGGAGGTTCGCCTGAACATCGAGGGAGCCAAGGAATACGCCCAGCTAGCCCACGATGTGGGAACCAAAGGCATCAAGGTCCGTCCCAACGGTTTACCCGCGGGAGTCGCCGAGGAAACAACCCTTGAGCAGATTGGAAGATCTCTTCATGAAGTCGGGGAATCTGCCGCCGGGGTGGGGGTGGAGGTACGTGTGGAGGTCCACGGAAAGGAGACCTGCCGGTTGCCACGTATCCGCAAGATGATGGATATCGCGGACCATCCCAACGTAGTGGTCAACTGGAATTCCAATATGGACGACCTGCTGGATGGAGGTTTCGATGCCGCCTTCGATCTGGTCAAGGACAAGATCCGTCAGGTCCACATCAACGAGCTCTACAAGGAGGAGTACCCCTGGCGGCGTTTATTCGAGCGCCTTCATGAGATTGGTTATCAAGGATACTGTTGCGCCGAGGTCGCTGGAAGTCTGGATCCCATCCGGTTCATGCGCTACTACCGGGCCTTGTTTCTGGCATACCAGGGGGTGCTGTAATACCGCCACCCTGAAAGAACAGAAAGGCCCGGGTATCAGGCCTTCTCCGTTGCGTCGTTGCGTCGATTCACCTAATCTCTAGAGGTGAGGCCGGGGTAGAGACGATCTGATTACATGAGATGAAAGGACCGGAGGGGGATGCCGCTTAATCTCCATCAGATGCTAAGAATCATGGTGGATCAGGATGGGGCCGACCTGTTCCTATCGGTCGGGACCCGTCCCACGATCCGTGGCGGGAAAGGGATCTACACCATTGATGAGCACCTGATCACGGATGAAGATGCTTTGGGTTATGCCTCCGAGGTCATGACCGACCACCAGAAACAGATTTTTTTCGAGACCAATGAGATGAACATGGCCTTCGAACGGGAAGGGGTGGGGCGTTTCCGTGCCAGTATCTTTCAACAGAAGGGGCATGTGGGCTTGGTCCTCCGGCAGGTCAAAACAATAGTTCCTACTGTGGATGAGCTCGCCCTGCCACCCATTTTCAAACAGCTCATCAACATCCCGCGTGGACTGATCCTGGTGACCGGCGCGACTGGTTCGGGAAAATCGACGACACTGGCGGCGATGGTGGACCACCGCAACTCAACCCTGCGTGGCCATATCATCACCCTGGAGGACCCCATCGAATTTGTTCACCAACACAAAATGAGCATCGTCAACCAACGCGAGATCGGGTTGGACACGGATGACTATCACACAGGACTCAGAAATGTCCTGCGCCAGGCCCCTGATGTGATCCTCATTGGTGAGATCCGTGATGCCGAAACGATGGAGCACGCTTTAATGTATGCCGAAACTGGACACCTTGTCTTGTCGACCTTGCACTCCTTGAATGCGAATCAGACCCTCGAGCGAATCACTCAATTCTTTCCTCTGGAGATGGAACGGAATGTCCACCACCAGCTCTCGAACGTACTAAGAGCGATCATCTCGCAACGTCTCGTACCAAGGGCCGATGGGCAAGGGCGTGTAGCGGTTGTGGAGATCATGATCGCCAGCCCACGTATCCGCGAACTCATCTCCAAGGGAAACATTAGCGAAATCAAGTCCACCATGGAACAAAGCACGCAGGATGGTATGCAAACCTTCGATCAGCATCTGCTTCATCTTTACAACCGGGGAATTGTGAGCCGTGAGGATGCCCTGCGGGCCGCGGACAGTGTTGGCGATCTGAATCTCCGGATGCAGGGATTAACCACTGGTACAACATCGCTGGCATAATATCAGGTGCAATTGCGCCTGGAGGAATCCCCAAGTTTTAGCTCCCCGAGGGCCCTCAACATTGGCAGGGGAGAACACATCCGATAGGAGGCATTAAGGGAATGAGTGACACCGGGAAGAATTCATCCCCGATTGAACAGATTGCACCGGATGCTCTCGATACGGCCGACCGCGATTCCCTGTTACGCTTGATCCGTGCCGTGGTCCGTGTGGGAGGTATCCTGGATTCCGTTTACAATCCCTCTCAAGTCCTCGAGTTGATCATGATCGAAAGCGAACATGCGGTGGACGCGGAGGCCAGCTCGCTTCTCCTATATGACGCCGAGACACATGAGCTTACTTTCGAGGTGGCGCATGGCGGAAAAGGCGAAGCGGTCAAAAAAATCCGCCTGGCTATTGATGAGAGCAGCATCGCTGGGACAGCCGCCATGACACGTGCCCCGGTGAATGTCCCCGATGTCCGTTATGATCCCCGCTGGAACTGGACTGTCGACGAACAGACACGTTTCCTGACACGTAGTATCCTGGCCGTACCGATGCTCCGCCAGGATCGTCTGATCGGTATCCTCGAGGTACTCAATAAGAGGGATGAGGGGGGGTTCAGCAGCGCGGATACGAATGCCTTGTTGCTCCTTGGATCACTAGCCGCCATGGCCATCGAGAACGCCCATCTTTACCAAAAGAACTTGCAGGCTGAACGGTTGGGAGCATTGGGGCAAGCAGTAGCGGGCATTTCCCACTATGTCAAGAATGTACTGGGAGGCCTGGAGGGGAGTATCACCGTGATGGACACGGCAATCCAGGAGCGGGATCTCCCCACCCTGGAACGTGCCAATGAGGTGCTCAAGCGGAGTATCAGCCGGATTTCGGATCTGGTGAAGGATATGCTGACCTATTCCAAAGGACGCAAACCTGAACCCACCCCCTCTGATCCAAACAAGATCGTGCTTGAGGTCTGTGACCTCGTGGCTGTGAGTCAGAATGCCAAGGGTATCGAAATCATCCCCGAGATCGAGAAGAACATCCCATCTCTAATGCTGGACCAGGAAATCCTTGAAAGAGTCACCTTGAATCTGGTCACCAACGCGGTCGACGCGGTGCTTCAGAAACGTACGGAGGACACGGACATGGAGGGGAAGATCCGTGTCAAAACCAGTTATATGACCGGAACCCTTATACTCTCTGTCGAAGATAATGGAATTGGCATCCCCGAATGGGAAACCACAAAGATCTGGGGCCCCTTCTACACCACGAAGGGAGCCTCTGGAACCGGACTGGGTCTGGCTGTCTCCAAAAAGCTTACTGAGGACGCCAATGGTTCATTACAAGTTGTATCAACCCCAGGGCAAGGATCGGTGTTTACTCTGATACTCCCCGCGCCACCCGCTGAGTAGAATCTCCATTGTGTTTTCGTGTATGAGAGCAGAAAAAAACACCTGCAAGTCACGAGTTATACCTGTGGAAAGTATCATTGCGAATCGAACCTGGCTGAAATCCCAAGAGGCCGAACCTCAGGATATGTCCGAATATAGCTTCAGTTTTCGTTTCAATGTGTCCAATCTACTTGGAACTTAAAAAGATCCAACTCATTGATGACTCCGTTGCAATCAAGGTCTCCATTTCCGAAGCGGGGAGTCATTCCCTGCCATTGGCGCAGCATTTCAATCAGGTCTTGGGCATCAACTTCGCCATTGCCATTCAGGTCTGGTGAATTCCCGCATATCTCCGGTGTTGGAGTTGGAGTAGGCGTTGGTGTGGGCGTTGGAGCAGCTGTCGGTACCGAGTAAATGAGGTACTGGCTCCAGGTGTGTTGGGTGGTGGTGCATTTGGCCGGATCGAGGGAGGTGGGGAAACTCCCATAGGATTGGTCGAATGAGAATCCATCCCCCAGGTTGCCTTCCGAGTAACTCGCAATATCACCCGTGCTGTCCAACTGGAAGGCCAACCAATAGGGACCCGGTGGCAGTGTCAGAGAATTCGGAAAGCCGCCCGATATTGGAAGCGAAACCCAATCTTCCGCGGTACCAATCAGTACCGAGGTGGACTGCCAGAGGCGATTCCTGGGATTCTGATTGTCATAGATGGCTGTCCGAAGATGCCCCAGCTGACGATGGGAATAGAATCGGACTTGGCTGACGACCCCATTCTCGGGCATTGTCATCGCGGTCGCATGGAGGGCGCCTTTGAGTGACGTGGCAACTTTAACCACCCGGCCTGGACTAGTAAAGGTTCCCAAATATAAGCAACCTGACAAGTCAAAAGCTTCGCAGGTTAGCTGATCCTCTCTGGAGGCAAGGGTTAAGACCTTGACCGGTGTGGGAGGATCGACTCCACTTCCCAAAGCCACTTTGAACACCTGGCCAGGAAACGTGCTTGTTCCGAAATACGCGTATCCGGCTGCCGCGTCGATCGCTGCGACACTGAGATACTCCCCCACTTCCACCGCACCTACGCGGATTGGGGGATTAGCCCCACCCGGAAGACCCATTTTGACAACCTGTCCGGGAACAGTGTAGGTTCCGAAATACGCATACCCCGCGGATGAATCGATGACGCCGCAACGAAGGTTGTTTTCCCCCGCATTCAAAGTCACCGAACCGATCCGGGTCGGGAGATCACTGCCGCTTCCCAGCGCCACCTTCACGACCCGGCCGGGAGAGGTATAGGTTCCGAAATACGCATACCCGGCCGTAGGATCGATCACACTGCAACGGATTCTTTCCTCTCCTGTGTCCAAGGTGACCGCACCGACTCGTGTGGGAGGAGCCGCTTCTTTTCCTAAGGAGATTTTTATCACCCGGCCAGGATCAGTATTGGTCCCAAAATAGGCGTACCCAGCCGAAGGATCGATGATCCCGGAAGTGAGGGACTTTTCTCCGGTTTTTAAGGTCACCGAACCGACCCGCTGAGGTGGGTGTTTGTCAGGGGTTAGCTTGACTTTTACAACCCGGCCGGGATCGGTTCCGGTTCCGAAATAGGCATACCCGGCCGCCGGGTCGACGACGGCACTCGCGAGGTTATCCTCTCCCTCGTCTGGAATCAGAACCCCGACACGTTCGGGGGGAAGGCTCGCGCTCCCCAGCTGCGCTTTCACCACGCGACCGCGAATGGTACTAGTCCCGAAATACCCATACCCCGTTAAGGCGTCGATCGCTACACTAGAGAAATATTTCTCATTACTGTCCAGAGTCGCCACTCCAACCTCCGTCGGAGGATTGCTTCCACTCCCCAAAGAAATCTTGGCAACTTCGGCGGAGTAGGTTCCAAAGTACGCGTACCCAACCGAAGGGTCGATCACTGCGGAAAGAGGGCTACCAACCGTGTCCAGAGTCATCGCTCCTACTCTCGTGGGAGGGTTACTCCCGCTACCCAAGGCCACTTTCACGACACGATGTTCAGCGGGAAAGGTGCCGAACCAGACACACCCGAAATAGGCGTACCCCGCGGATGGGTCGATCACACCATCCCGAAGATCACCCTCTTGAACATCCAGGGTCGCCGCACCAACTCGAATGGGGGGATTACTTCCGCTCCCCAACGCTATTTTGACAATCCGATCGTAAGCTCCGAAGTACGCATAACCCGCTGAAGGATCGATCACCCCTCCAGTAATTTGGTCCTCCTCCTCGTTAAGGTTCACTGCTCCCACACGAGTGGGAGGGCTGAGGCCGTTCCCCAAATCCACTTTCACCACCCAGGAGGGAGAAGTATGAGTCCCAAAATAGGCGTAACCTGCCGCTGGGTCGATCACCGCAGTCTGGAGGTTGTCCTCCCCGGCCTGTAGAGTCACCGCTCCGATACGGACAGGAGGACTACTGCCACTTCCAAAGGCCATTTTCACCACACGTCCAGGCGACGTGTTCGTCCCGAAATAGAGGTACCCCGCCAATGGGTCGATGACCACAGAAGAAAGAAAGTTTTCTCCGCTATTCAGTGTAACCTCCCCAACCCGGGTGGGAGGGTTGTTGCCAGTCCCTAAAGCCACCATCACCACCCGGCCAGGATCGGTACCTGTCCCGAAATAGGCATACCCAGCTATGGTGTCGATGGCCGAACAGGTGGGTCTTTCATCCACTGCATCCAGCGTCAGGATTCCGACCTGGGAGGGAAGATCGCTTCCGCTTCCCAATGCCACTTTGACGACCTGGCCGGAATTGGTCCCAAAGTACGCGTACCGCGCTGCCGTATCGACAACCGCGCAATTGAGTATCACCGCGTCGTGGAAAATCTCCGATCCCACTCTCTTGAACACGACGCCGGAAGGGTAATTCGAGGTCCCAACGCTGCTGTTTCCTGCAACCGGATCGGAGAAGGTTAGAGAATCTTCCTCGAAGGTATGCCCCTTGACGTCCGTTACGCGGACAATGATGCGGTAGGCTTTCTCTTCCAGGTCGTGGGCCGTCCATTCGGCAGTGTATAGGCCCAGAGTTCCCGGCGGGTTGGTTCCGCCAAGGGTCGAGGAGGCGGGGGCAAGTGCAAGCGTTTCGATTCCTCCCAGGTCAGCCTCCACCTTCATCACCGGCTCCTGGGACTTCACGACTGCTGAGATCGAAACCCTCTCGCCATTCTTCAGCGAAGGCGCGGAGAGGGCCGGGATGATGTGGATGCGGCCATCTCCTTTTCCGATCGACGCCCTTTCACAGACGCTCCCATTATTGTTCGCATCCAGGACATTGCTCCAAGCGGAGCCAAGGATTACAACCAGTTGTGACAGCAGGATTAGGGACAGCGCTTTTGGAACCATTTGCAGGTCCTCCCAAGAAGGTTCTCTCGAAACCCCGTTGCATTGTGGGCGGAGGAACTTCGCGGCTAGCGCAAACACAGTTTTGTAACAGGGTCATCCCTGCAGAAGCTGACAGAGAAAAATAATAGCACCTTGAATATGAAAGTACATCTTCGATTTCTTCTTTACGCCAACGTGACTCACAATCCAATTAAGCAGTAATCACTCCAGTCGCCAAGTGCATCACCGCTTCCTCGCTGGCGTCTTCCCGTGAAAGGATACCCGCCACTTGGCCTTCATGCATCACCAACACACGGTCACTCATGCCAAGGACCTCGGGTAGCTCCGAGGAAATCATCAGGATGGCCAATCCTGACCGTGCCAGTTCGATCATCAGGCGGTAGATCTCCACCTTGGCGCCCACATCGATACCGCGGGTGGGTTCATCTAGAATTAGGATTTTGGGTTCAGTCGCCAACCAGCGTGCGAGAAGTACTTTCTGCTGGTTCCCTCCGGAAAGGGTTCCCACCAGATTGGCGAGATCAGAGGTCTTCACAGTCAGCCGGGAGGAATACTCCGAGGCCAAAGCCCGTTCGCTGGCAAGGTTGACGAAAGGTCCCGCCGAGACACGGTCCAGCGCGGCCAAGGTGATGTTCTTGCCAATCGACAGGTTGAACAGCAGGCCGCTTTGCTTGCGATCCTCGGTGAGAAGAGCGATCCCCTCACGGATCGCCGCAAGTGGGTTCTGTAATGGTTTTTCCTCCCCCCGGATGGTGACTTTACCAGTGACATTGCCTGGCGGGATTCCAAAGAGAGTCGAGGCCAACTCGGTCCGTCCCGCGCCCATTAATCCAGAGAAACCAAGAATTTCCCCTTCATGAAGAGTGAAGGAGATATCCTTGAGGATGGGACGGTGAGCGCGTGGGCTGGTGACAGTTAGCCCTTCGACCTCAAGGACAGGTTTTCCAATGGGGCGGGGTTCCCATGGGAACAAGTCACTGATATCGCGTCCAACCATCGCGGCCACAATCCGGCGTGGGTCGGTCTCATCTTTTAACCATGTCCCAACCACCTGGCCATCACGGAGGACGGTAATGTGATCGGCGAGACGGAAGACCTCGTCAAGCTTGTGGGAAATATAAATCGAGGTGACACCCTGTGCTTTGAGTTGTTCAAGAAGTTCGAAAAGGCGTTCGATCTCATGGTCAGTCAGCGCGCTGGTGGGCTCATCCAGGATCAGAAGATCCACCTTCTGGGAAAGTGCTTTGGCGATCTCAGTCATCTGGCTCTGGCCCACCGATAGCGAGGACACAGGAGTCTCAGGCGGGAACTCCAGACCAAGGCGGTCCAGCAGAGCACGCGCATCCTCGCGCATTTTCCTCCAGTCTATCCAGCCAAAGCGGTTCGGTTCACGTCCCAGGAAGATATTCTCCGCCACGGTCATCCCACTAACCAGATTAAGTTCCTGGTGGATGATGGCGATACCAGCCCGCTGGGCTTCACGGGTGTCATTAAAGGCAGCCACTTCTCCCTTGTAGTGGATGGTTCCGCCATAGGTTCCATCCGGGTAAACGCCACTCAAGATCTTCATCAAGGTTGATTTCCCAGCGCCATTCTCGCCCACCAGGGCATGAATCTCCCCTTGGGTTACGGAGAAGTTGACCTTCGAGAGCGCATGGACTCCATCAAAGTCTTTTTTAATTTCTTCCATTTGAAGGATAGGCGTGGGCATGACTACCTCAACTCGAACTCTTTCCCTCATACAGATCGGGGATTATTTCATCTCAAATGGGATCATCCAAGAAAACAAGGCGCGGGGCTACTCCCATCGCGGATTATCGATAGACATCTTTTCGGTGGCGGACTCGGATAATCTCGATTATGAGACGATCTTCATGGACCGAGTAGACTATCCTGTAGTCCCCCACACGTATCCGGTACGATCGCGCAATGCCCCGTATCTTCCGAACATCATGCGGGAAAGGTTCTTCTCTCAGCGGCTCAATGGCCTGTAGAATTCGTGGAATGACCCACTTGTCAAGCCGCCGTAAGTCTTTGAGGGCAGAGGTCTTCCACTCAATCCGGTAGAAGGCCATCTGCTTTTAGGCTAGATATCACTTGTTCGTGTGAAAGAGTCGGTTCCTCACGCCGTTCGGCCAACACAGCAAGGTCCTGGAGGTCTTCCAAAAGCTCCTCATACTCATCAACCGAGAGCAGAACTCCAGTACGGTTTCCACTTGCATCGGTGAGATACTGTGGACTCATCGGGGCACATCTCCTTGTCCAGCCAGTCAACTATCCAACAGCATACACCACACAGGTGATCCAAGAAAACAGGGCGCGGGGCTACTCCTATCGTTCTCATCTCTCACCTTCGGTTATCTGAATCTTTTTATCTTCCACATAGCCAGTTGGAGTGAAGGGAGAGTTGTGCTTCAATAGTTGTACCGGTGGGGGAACTCCAGACACGGCGGGTATGCCAGAGGAGGCACCGGAGAAGGGGGAAGACCATGAGCATAAGAAGAAAAGTTGTGACTGTCTTGAGTCTGGGAGTCATCCTGGGGTTGATATTTACCGCCATTGGAGCGAACGCCCAGTACTACCAGCCCTATCATTTTTACCACCACTATCAGTACAACAGTTTCCCGTTTGGGAATGCCCAGGCCAAGGGCTACACCTACGATCCATATCCATATTATCGTGGGTACACTTACAACCACCCTCCCTATTATGGATTCAGTGGTTTATACCCAAGCACGAACCGATATGGTGACCGTTGGGGCCTTTTCGTACCCGCGGACAGTTGGCATTACAGGTAGCAGTGCATATGAGTTCCCGTGGTTAGCTCATACACCATCCACGGAACATTCAGCTTGGAGGATTTCCATTGGCCACTCTGTTGGAAAGACTACAACCTGTGCTGAGCGAGGAGGCAATCCCTCCTCCCGAAGCAGTAAAAGCGCTCACCCGCCTGCTACGTTTGAATGGCTTGCTTCATTGGAAGGATACTGTCCAAGCGATCCGTCTGCTCATCGCGGGTACCACACCTGAAAACGCCAGACTCGATCTACTCCGGGAGATGTCTCCAGACAGGGCTACAGGTGAGATGCTCGCGGCGGCTTCGGGTGTGTTAAGGTGTCTCGCTCCACGTGTACCTTTCAGCTCGGACGAGGTGTTTGATTGTTGCGGTACAGGTGGGGACCGGATGGGGTATGTGAATATCTCCACACTGGCGGCGATCATCATCGCCGCGGCCGGTATCCCCGTGGCCAAGCATGGTAACCGCGCGATCACCTCGGGGTGTGGATCGGCGGACCTGCTCGAGGCCATGGGCATTCCCATCGAGCAAAGCCCTGAAGAGGCGGCCCAAACACTTAAAGAAGTGGGGATTGCTTTCTTCTTCGCACCGCTTTACCACCGTGCCACACGCAACGTGCAGCCACTGCGGCTCATACTTCGTCAGGAAGGAACAGCCACCCTCTTCAACCTTCTTGGTCCGCTCTCCAATCCGCTCTCACCCAAGGTTCAATTCAGCGGGGTCTATCATCCCCATTTTCTACGGCCGGTAGCACAAGCGCTGAGCCTGTTGGGCTGTGAGAGAGGGTGGGTGGTATGCGGATCAGCGGGGGTAAACAATTGGATGGATGAGATCTCCCCAAGTGGACCAACAAGAATCGTGGAGTTCGATGCGGCCGGAATTCGAGAGAGACTCCTTACTCTTGAGGAGTTAGGATTCCAACCGGTTCGTGCTGAAGAGCTTAAGGGTGGGGATGCAGCTTTCAATGCAAAACTTGCGTACGATGTCTTGGAGGGTGTTCCATCAGCCCGGCTGGAGGCAGTGTGCCTCAATGCGGGCGCCAGTCTCTACCTGACACGCCGGGCAGAAACTGTCACCGAGGGGATTGAGCTGGCGCGGGAGATCATTCAATCCGGGAAGGCGAGGGGATTGATGGAGAAATGGTCTCAAATGAGTCATTCCGAAATACAAGTTGCCGTATAAGCCAAGATCAGTAATGATCTTGGGTGTTGATTATCGATTCTTGTCTGCTTTACCACATCAAGGAGGATGTCATGGCAAATAAAAAGACACCTGTTCTAAACTTAGTTTCCACCCTGAAAGGATCGCTCCTGGAGGGTTTCTTCCCAGCAGGGTGGAACCTGGCCAAGATTGACCGGATCTGTTCGAACCCGCCGGAGAAGATCACCGAGCGTGAGGCATGGTGGAACAAACGCTTCGAGCCGGTCCCTTGCTCTCCCGCCGATTTCGATGTCCTTATGGGACACGAAATCGCGATGGACATCTGCAATGCCCGTGAGGCTGGACGCGAGATCTCCTTGATCCTGCCGGTGGGCCCGATGGGTATGTACCGCTGGGTGGTTTATTTCCTCAGACAGTGGAAGGTCAAATGCTCGCATGTCCACGGTTTCAATATGGATGAGTGGAGTGACGCCGAGGGCAACACCCTCCCACCAGATATGCCCGGTGCGTTTCAACAAGCCATGGAGCAAGCCTTTTATGGCCCCCTCGGATCGTTATCGATTCCGAAGAAGCAACGGCATTTCGCTACCAAGAACAGCCTTCCCAAGTATGCGGAGGAGATTGCGGGACTCAAGAACAATGGGGCTTCCTTGACGGTTATTTTTGGAGTCGGGAGGGTTTGCCATATCGCCTTCTGGGAACCGCATTTCGCGCGTGAGTACGCCACCGTGGATCACTGGAAATCCGACACTCACCGTCTGGGCGCCAAGCTGCATCCGCTTACCATTGAGCAGAACTCCATTACCAGCTTCAAGAGCCGCACCACCCTGGTTCCTGCCAATGCCAATACCATCGGGCCGGGTTTGTTCCTTCAGGCCGATCATATCATTGGCGGCTGCGATGGCGCTTTGGGGCGCGGGATGATGTGGCAGGGAATGTCGCTGTGGATGACTCTGCATCACGAGCCCACGGCTTGGATTCCCAGCAGCTTCATGCCGACTCTGCCGGGCAAGCTGTTCTTCTATCAGGAGCTGGCGGGACCATTGGTGGCGGAGTGTAATTGAGTTAGTCAAAGGGCTTGATCACGGAAGTAATGGAAAGATCGGAGGACACAGAAGAAGTGTTCTCTGTACATATGAGGTATGTTCATACCAGGGGGTATCTCTATGCGTATCTCTTTTCTATTTCTACTCACCCAGCTGATCGCGGCATCCCAAGCCACTATTACCTGGAATGTGGCGGACATGGGGACCAAGCCTGATGGGACTACCGATAACACCGCTACGTTCCAGGCTGCCTTGGATGAGGCGGGCAAGGCGGGCGGTGGTACAGTCCTGGTACCCGCGGGGAAGTTCGTCATCAAGGGGAATCTGAAAATCCCCGCGGCGGTCACCCTTAAGGGCGTTTTCAATATGCCTCCCACCAACCGTTTTGATCCCGCGCCTGACATGATTGGAACGGTCCTGCTGGCCTATGCGGGACGTGGCTCTCAGGAGGGAGAACCTTTCATCCGTTTGGCGGGACACATGGCGGTGTTACAAGGGGTGGTCGTCAAATACCCCGAATGGAAACAAAGCGATGTCCCACCGGTTCCCTACCCTCCCTGCGTATTAGCCGAGGATGTCGAGGATACCGGGGTGATCGACTGTTGCCTGGTCAATCCTTATGAAGGTGCACGCTTTGTCCGCTCTCCACGTTATCTTGTACGGAACATGTTTGGATATCCTTGCTGGCGGGCGTTTTATGTGGATGAGTGCTACGACATCGGGAAGGTGGAGAACTGCCACATCTGGCCCTTTGGTGTCAGTTACGATCCAAACGATCCCTACTGTAAGTGGATCAACAAGAATGGAGTGGCATACGAGTTCTCACGCACGGATTGGAATTATGTGACCCACACCTTCTGTTTCGGGTATGGGGTGGGATACAAGTTCAGCGAGTCCAAAACCGGCAGTTGCAACGGCAGCTTTGTGGGCATCGGAGCAGATTGCTGCACACGCGCGGTTCTGGTGGAACAATGCCAGGAGCCAGGATTACTGATCACCAACGGCGAGTTTGTCGGAATGTGGGCCAATCAGGATTCCGTGACGGTCGAGGTGGCGGGCTCCTCGGGTGGAAAGATCAGCATGGTGAACTGCTCCTTCTGGGGACCGATTGACCGTTGTATCTGGCACCGCAGCCCACGCGCGCAGGTCACTGCGGACGCCTGCAACTTTGTCCACTGGGACATCGGCAAAATTGGCTCTCCCTGCATCCAGGTGGATGAGGGCAAGATCATTGTCCAGGCCTGTACCTTCGGCGCGGGCGATCTACATGTGAAAGCCGGTGAAAAGGTCCGTTCGGCGATTCTCATGGCCAACCAGGCCGAGTCAGGTTTCCATGTGGAGAACATGGCGGGGAAACGGACCCAGATGATTGGTAACGAAGAAGATCCACTAGAGTGGACCGAGGAGACCCTGCAGAACTACATGGTCCAGTTGGGAAAACCCCATGATGGACGTTTTCTCATGCGCTGGTTCGGTCCGGAACCGCCAGGGAAAAAGGACAAGGACACTCCTACTTGGCGTTGGTCAAGCGCGGCCTCGGATCTAATCTTACCGGTCCATCCCAAGTCTGAGTATGAAATCATCCTCCGGGCAACTATCCCCGAGGCGGCTGTTGATTCCGCTAGTGGGATATACCTTGGAGACAAGTGTTTGGCACCTCTTCCCGCTGGTGGCGGATCGGATGTCACAATCACGGTACCCGTTCCTCCTCAAAATGGGAATCGTGTGACACTCACTGTAAAATGTAAGGGGTGGATTCCCGCACAAATTCAACAGGGAAGCCAGGATACCCGTACACTTGGTATCCAAGCACATGAGATCCACGTCCGTGCAAAAGGATCTGGGGATAAGGTATTCAACGCGAATAGGGGGGAGTGATCGTAATCTTCCAAAAAAGGTCTTTGAAAATGTCCCACATGGTCTGGTAAAAAAGAGAGGGGTGGGTTTCGTTACCCCTAACCAACGGTTATCCATCGCTTAGCCGTCAATCAGATCGAATAATCCTCCACGAACACCTTCATCTCCTTGGGAGTGACATAGACATAATCATCCTCATGGAGCTTGAGTTCGCGGTAGCGGGCATGAGTCATCTCCACCTCAACCGGGTCGCCCCAATCGCTGGTGAGCTCGACACGAACGAGCGGACCGGCGGCATTGATATGAGAGATCCGCGCGGGGAAACAACCATTATCAGGAGTCGGATGGTGATGGATATCCAGGAGATGGGGACGGATGAACACAGTCGCGGTCTGGTTGTCCTGAAAAGCGATTGAGGGAACCTCGACACCTGTGTTGCCAATGTAAGCGCGGCCATTTTCCATGCGCCCATGGAAAAGGTTCACATTCCCGAGGAAGTTCAGGATGAAGGGGGTCTTGGGGTGGTGATAGACCTCCTCGGGAGTTCCCTCCTGCTCGATGCGTCCCTCATTCATCACCGCGACACGGTCAGCCACCTCAAGGGCCTCCTCCTGGTCATGAGTGACAAACACGCTGGTGATGTGGATCTCATCATGGAGACGCCTGAGCCAGCGTCGCAGCTCCTTGCGGACCTTGGCATCCAGAGCGCCAAAAGGCTCATCCAGCAGCAGCACCCTGGGCTCCACCGCGAGCGCGCGCGCGAGGGCCACGCGCTGGCGTTGACCGCCGGACAGCTCCGACGGATACCGGTGCGCCAGGGTGTGCAGCTGGACTAGAGTGAGCAAGTCCATGACACGTTTACGGATCTCCGCACGCGGGGGGCGTTCCTTGCGGGGACGGACCTTGAGACCGAAGGCGACATTGTCGAAGACCGTCATGTGACGGAAGAGGGCATAATGCTGAAAGACGAATCCTACCTTGCGGTCACGGAGTTTCTGGTCAGTGGTGTCCTCGCCATGGAAGAGAATCGAGCCCTGATCGGCGGTCTCCAAACCCGCGATGATTCGCAAAAGCGTGGTTTTCCCCGAACCTGATGGTCCCAACAGGGCTACTAGTTCCCCGGCGGGGACATGCAGACTCACATCCTTCAATGCCTGGAAATTCTCGAAGGCCTTACTGACATTACGAACCTGGATACTCATCCCGCTCCGCCTTCCTCTAGAGTTGTCTCGTTCAAGAGGCTGAGTTCACGCGCCGAACGCCATTCGACAACCTTCTTAATCACCAAGGTGACCAAAGCCAGCATGGCCAGTAAGGAAGCCATCGCGAAGGCGGCGGCGAAGTTGTACTCATTGTAGAGAATCTCCACATGCAACGGCATGGTATTGGTGCGTCCACGGATATGTCCCGACACCACCGAAACCGCGCCGAATTCCCCCATCGCGCGCGCGTTACAGAGAATCACGCCGTAAATCAGTCCCCACTTCATGTTGGGGAGAGTCACTCTCCAAAAGGTTTTCCATCCACTGGCTCCTAGAACCAGCGCGGCCTCCTCCTCTTCGCTGCCCTGTTCCTGCATGAGCGGAATCAACTCACGTGCCACGAAAGGAAAGGTAACGAAGACAGTGGCCAGCACGATCCCAGGGACAGCGAAGAGGACCTTCAAATCATGTTCTTTGAGCCAGGGCCCAAACCAACCCTGAAGCCCGAACAGGAGGACAAAGATCAAGCCAGAGATGACGGGCGACACCGAAAAGGGAAGATCGATCAAGGTGATAAGCAGATTCTTGCCACGGAAATTAAATTTGGCGATGGCCCAGGATGCCGCAATACCGAACGCGATGTTCAAAGGAACCGCGATGGAAGCGGTGAGCAGGGTCAGACGGACCGCCGCGAGGGCATCCTTCTCCGTGATGGCGGCAAGGTATGTCCGCACCCCTTTCTCCAGAGCTTGGGCGAACACCGAAACAAGCGGAACCACCAAAAACAGAGCCAGATAACCCAATGCCACGAAGATCAATATCCAACGGACCAGCGCTGGTTCGGTGGTTGGGCTGCGATGATGATTTCCAGAAAAAACGTGCTTCATAAGAGTGCCTCGGTGGGCATATCCTCACCCCCCCCAGCCCCCATTTCCCATAGGGCGAGGGGGCTCTTTTTTCCTCTCCTTGGGGGAGAGGAGGGCTGGGGGGTGAGGTTGGAAACACCACACATGAAATCCATCATGACCCTCCCGAATGCCGTCTCGACCACCAGCCGATCATGTTAATGGCGAGAAGTATGAGAAAGGAAACCAACAGCATCACCACCGCGATCGCAGTAGCTCCCGTGTAATCGTATTGCTCGAGCTTGGTCATGATCAGGAGCGGGCTGATCTCCGTCTTCATTGGCATATTCCCGGAGATAAAGACCACTGAGCCATATTCACCAAAGGCCCGCGCGAAAGAGAGAGCGAAACCAGTCAGTAACGCCGGTGTCAGGTTCGGGAAGACGACAAAGGCCAGGGTTTTCAGCCGAGTGGACCCAAGACTGGCGGCGGCCTCCTCGATTTCCACATCCAGATCCTCCAGAACCGGTTGGAGGGTCCTCACCACGAAGGGTAAGCCGATGAAGGTTAACGCCACGATAATTCCCAGAGGGGTGTAAGCTACTTGGATCCCCAAGGGATCCAGATACTTGCCGATCGCTCCGTTCGGGGCATACAAGGTGGTGAGCGCAATTCCCGCCACGGCGGTCGGCAAAGCGAAAGGAAGGTCCACCAGCGCATCCACCAACTGTTTAAGGGGGAAAACGTATCGAACTAAAACCCAAGCCACCACCAATCCCATCACCGCGTTAATCCCAGCGGCGGACAGCGAGGTGAACAGGCTCAGTTGGAAGGAGGCCAGTACCCGTGACGAGGTAACCGTACCCCAGAAATCGCCCCACGTTAAGGTGGCCGTCTTCGCAAACAAGGCCGCGAAAGGGATAAGAACAATCAGACTCAAGTAAAGCAGGGTATAACCCAGCGCGAGTCCGAAGCCGGGAAGAACACTTCTCTCTTTCAAGCGCATAGGGTCTCCCGGCGGCTACTTCGCATCCGCCTTCATTTCGGAGATTTGATCGAAAACACCGCCATCATCGAAATGGATTTGCTGCGCCTTGTCCCAGTCACCAAAAATCGATGCCAGTGTGAAGATCTCGATCTGGGGGAATTGACCTTCAAACTTTTGCGCGGCCGCTTCGGAGCGCGGGCGGTAGTAGTGCTTCGCCGCGATCTCCTGCCCTTCATCGCTGTAAAGGTACTCC
>CAZORO010000011.1:0-268 GCA_964581845.1 uncultured bacterium | reverse complement strand
GATAAGCGGTCGCCACCTCACGGGTTCCACGTTTATCCACAACCTGGTCCACTAGGGCGACGGTCGGCTCCGCGAGAATGCTCAGCGAGGGGATCACAATCTCAAGTTTTTCCGGACCAAGCTCCTTGATCGCTAGAAATGCTTCATTTTCCCAGGCTAGCAGGACATCCCCAATTCCCCGCTGTACAAAAGTGGTGGTGGAGCCACGCGCCCCCGAATCCAACACGGGCACATTAGCAAACAGAGCGGCCACGAACTCGCGGGCCTT
>CAZORO010000010.1:8320-28050 GCA_964581845.1 uncultured bacterium | reverse complement strand
CGTCTGGGAAAACTCATCGCCGCAATTCCACCCGAGGATGGGGGAAAGGGGATCAAGCCATGCCATGGCTTCCTTGACAAGGTCTCCCAAAGTGTAGAGGACAAATGACTTATGAGCGATGGCCATGGCGCGGCAGTGTGGAACCTTTGGATCCTGTGTGCAGAGCATGTTCCGGTTGAATTGGTCACGCCATTTATTAAAGCACTCCTCCTGGCTGACATTTCTTGCGTCAAAAAGCAATGGCAGCCCAAGTTGTTTGGCTTGAGCCTCTTGACCCTCCTCGATCAGAATTCCCCCCAGAATGCCGCAAAGGCTGCTGGCGGTATTGACCGAGTTGTTAATCCCCGGACGGTCCTCATAAAGGTTCCCTTCGGAATAATCGAAAGAATAGAGGATATAACCCTTGATAATCCCCTTGGTCTTGAACCTTTCGGCAAGCTGCCATGTGGTGAAGGATCCACGATCCTCGAGATGGAGCCGTTCCACGGTCCCGCGAAGCCACTCATGGTAGTCCTTTCCCTTTCCGCCTACCTCGATCCACGGCAGTTCATCCAGCTTGCCCTCATTGACCGCTTGAGCCGCAAGTCCAACTAGCGACTGCGCCAACATATGTGAAGCGCCAAGGTGTCCCTCGGTGGATTTTCCCGAGGGGCTTGTCACCAGCTCGAAATCTGAGTGTGGTCCCAACCGGATGAAGGCCTTGGGGGGAATCTGATGGGGCCACCAGCGTCCCTCATCGTCTGCAATGGCGGCGGGAATGAAAAGTGAAAAGATCATACACAGAAGAAGAAATAACTGCATTATAGAATAACCTCCAAGCCGCGTTGTAGTAGACCATGGAGTGGCGAATTCATTCGCTCTATTCACAAGTCCATGAAACTCTCCACATGATTGACATACGGCGAATGAATCCGCCACTCCCCCTTTTTTCCCAATCAACCTCCGTAGATGCGGCGGTTATGGATATCGTGGTGTTATCTAAATGGTCCGTACTTGGTGAGGTTACCCGCGCTGGTTGTTCCGTTGGTGGGGCTGTATTCTACCCAATTCCCAGAGGGATATCCTGGCAGAATTTTCCAATCCTCATGGAAGAGATGGTCAGGACCACAAGAAGCGAAGCACCAAAGGCTAGGCTGGTGCCAGTAGAGTCCCTTTGATTTTACCGTGTAGTCCGTGTGGGCGTAGAAGTAACCTTGGTTGAGCATGCCCACATAAGGAAAGGGTTCATCATAATCAACATTTTTCAGATAAGCGGTAGGAGTTGTGATTTGGGGCAGGCATGTGCGGGTGTAGTGCATACCAAGTCCATAAAAACGGCTCTTGCCGCTCCACTCAGGATGTGCATAAAGGTCATACCAGTTCTGTGGATAATCCTTGTAGTCAAGGGCATATTCTTCCATGGCGATACTCAAGGTCCTGAACTCGCCCTGGACACGAGTTGCTTTGGCACGGAGTTGAGCTTCGAGGAAATTGGGTAGCGCAATGGAAATAAGAATCAGGATGATTGCGATCACGATCAGCAGTTCGATCAGTGTAAAACCTTTCCGGGGGGTGCAGGTCCTCATGATACTATCTCCTACTTAAAAATCGTGCGTGGTGGCAGCCACACAGTTTTTTATTGACAATGACTTAACAGCTTGACGGTACGGCTCTGCTGGCCAGTATTTCCTCCTCGATTGCGGGGGAAACAGAGGTTGTCTGGAGACGCCAACCGCAAGACTCGCGAACCACCAGGCTGACAGGGCATACAAATTGAATCCTGTCCTCGAAATGCCCACTCATTCTGAATTGCAGCGCCTTCATCGCGGTGGTACCAATTCTTTCAATTTGTTGGATGATGGTGGTTAATGGAACAGCGAGAAAACGGGAGGTTGGCAAGTCATCATAGCCTGTCAGCGCAAGGTCATAGGGAATCGATACCCCAAGGTTCTCAAGTGCATGAACCACCATATAAGCCATCAAGTCGTTTACCGCGAAAACCGCCGTGGGACGCAGGTCACCGAGACCGAGCCATTCTCTCAGGGTTTCCTCCACACCCTCGGGATTACGAACCTTCCGGACCAGCTCCTCCGAGATGGGTACGCCATATTCGAGAAGGGCACTGCGATAACCCTGAAGACGGTTGAAGCTGCTTGAGTTGAAGGCATCCTGCAGAAAAGCCACATTCCGGTGGCCGATCTTGAGCAGGTGTTCGGTGATGAGGAATCCACCCCGGTAATCATCCGAGACCACATAAGAGTAGCAGTCGGGACGGTGGAAAGGATACTTTTGGACCAGCACCACCGGGATGTGATGCTGCTCGAGCGTATCGATCAATTCCGTGTTGCGCTCATATTCCTCATCGCTCTGATGAGGATCCATGATGACTCCGCTGAAGCCGCTGGAAAGGATTCTTTCAGTAATTTCGAGGTGCTTATCAAAACGCCCTTCTCCATTAAAGAAGCTGACTTGGTAGCCAAGCTGGTGGGACTCCTCCTCGATCGCGCGTAGAACGATGGGCAGACAACCATGGTCATAGACTCCATCGACCACCAAAGCGATTTTTTCTCCACTGGAGCGTGGGTTTGCCTTGGAAATAAAGCTGCCTTTACCTTGAAGGCGGACAATACGGCCAAGATTCGCGAGTTCATCCAAGGCACGCCGGGCGGTGATCCGGCTGACATGGTAATGCACACAGATCTCGCGTTCGCTGGGAACCGGCTTTTGAGGAGAGAACTCCTGCGAGTTGATCCGGCGTTCCAGATCTCGAAGGATCTTGAGGTAGGCTGGGGCGGGTTTTGGACGTAAACCACTGCTCATGAGTCAATCCTTCCGTGCCGCCTCGTAGGACCGGTACCGGGCGAAAACCTCTCATTTCCGGATTCCGGCCTGATAGTGGATATACTCTCTTATGGTGGCTATGTCAACTTCTTTTTTTTCTGAACACCTTCTGGCTGCTGGAACTGATGGGACAAGAGAACGCCGCCTTCGAGTGCAAAAATTCGTGCTTGACACTTCTTCATTATGTGAATACCGTTATTCCATCCGGCTAGTAGGGACAGGGGGACTCAATAGAACCGAACCAATAGAAAAAGGGGATCCGGGGGACTGGGCTTTATCAATAGGAAAAGTTCCGTACACATGCCTTGATGAAATGGTGGTACCTTATTTGTGCCTTGAAGGGGTGTAACATGTGGACAATCCAAGTTGAATCGCTCGATGTTCTATTTGAGGTTCTCAGACGGTATGAGTACCGTCTGTTGGGACCTCGCGTAAGGGATGGCGCGATTGTGCTGGAGGACCTTACTTCGAGCGCGGATCTACCGAAGGGGTGGGTGGATGAACAGGAGGCGGGAACCTACCGTTTGAAGGCTGCCGCGAATGGAAACCTGTTCGATTATGTGGTTGGTCCCCAATCCTGGAAGAAGGTCCTCCACGAGCCAATCCTGAAGCTGTGGACCGCACGCCGTGATAAGCGCGGTCTTCACATTCATCCCATCCAAAGAACCAACACCAAATTGGCCTTTTTCGGTGTACGCCCCTGCGAACTCGCCGCCATTGAGATCTTGGACGGGGTCTTACAGGAGGGCCAGTTCACCGATGAGGCTTACCGCATAAACCGTGAAGGTCTCTTCACAATTGCAGTCAATTGCACCCATCCAGCCGCCACCTGTTTCTGCGCTTCGATGGGCACTGGTCCCGCCGTGGAGAAGGGATACGACCTCGCGCTTACCGAGATCAGCCATGCGGGTGAACACTACTTTGTTGTCGAGGTGGGCACTCAACGTGGCGAGGAGATCCTTTCCCAGGTTCCAAGAGAACAAGCGGGAGAGGCGGAGATCCAGGCCGCGGAGGATGTCCAAGAGCAAGCCACCAAAGGCTTCACCCGCAACCTTCACAAAGAAGGACTGCGAGATATCCTTATACGTAATTTCGATAATCCCTATTGGGACCAGGTTTCTAACCGTTGCCTAGCATGTGCGAACTGCACAATGGTCTGTCCAACCTGTTTCTGTTCGACCGTGGAGGACTCCACGGATCTCCGGGGAGAGAACGCGGAACGATACCGTCGCGCGGATTCCTGTTTCACAAGGGATTTTTCCTATATTCATGGCGGCAGTGTCCGCACCTCGCTTCTCTCCAGGTATCGTCAATGGTTGACCCATAAGCTTGCGGGTTGGGTGGACCAATTTGGGACCTCGGGCTGCGTGGGTTGTGGAAGGTGCATCACCTGGTGTCCGGTAGGGATTGATATCACACAGGAGGCGGCGGCAATCCGCGCGGCGGATATCGCCTCCGACCGTGCTTGAGGAGGAAACCACGATGGTAACGTCCATGAAGGAAATGTTAAGTGATCACCCCTTCCTCAAAGGATTTCCCGATGCCTATCTCGATCTACTGGCGGGATGTTCAAAAAATGTGGTTTTCGATTTGGGGCGGCAGATTTTCCGTGAGGGAGAACAATCCAATGTGTTCTACCTCATTCGTCATGGGAAAGTCGCCATTGAGACCTATGCGACAGGACGTGGAAACTTGTGCATCCAAACCATTGGGGAAGGTGATGTCCTCGGTTGGTCTTGGCTGGTACCTCCCTATCAGTGGATTTTCGATGCACGTGCTATTGAGCTGACACGGGCCTTCGAAATCGATGGGGCATGTCTTCGTGGAAAATGTGAGGAGGACAAGGCTTTCGGCTATGAAATGTCGAAACGTTTTGTCCAGGTGATTGTCCAACGCCTACAGGCGACACGAATGCAGCTCATGGACCTGTATGGATCATCTTCTTGAGGAGGCGACCCTCATGAACGCGGTTAATGATGTGATGTTACCCAGTCTCTACCGGATCCAACGGGTTCTTCAAGAGACTTCCGACACTTTCACGGTCCATCTTTCCTCCTCGGAGGGAAAGAAGACCACGCCCTTTGCGCCGGGACAGTTCAACATGCTGTATGTCTATGGAGTCGGAGAGGTTCCCATCTCGATCTGTGGTAACCCAGCCACTCCTGAAACCCTCGTCCACACCACCCGCGCGGTGGGGGCTGTGACTGGCGCCATGAAGAAGATGAAAGTGGGAGACCAGATCGGAATTCGTGGCCCCTTTGGAACCCATTGGCCGATGGAGGAGGCCGTGGGTAGTGATATCGTCATCGTGGCGGGAGGAATCGGCCTGGCGCCGCTCAGGCCTGCTCTCTATCACCTCGTCAATTACCGTGACCGTTATGGACGTGTGGTGTTGCTCTATGGGACGCGCAGTCCGGAGGACATTCTGTTCAAGAATGAACTCAAGAAATGGCGTGCTCAATTCGACTTAGAAATCTATGTCACGGTGGACCGGGCGACTGGAAACTGGAGAGGTAATGTCGGTGTAGTAACCGCGCTGATTCCCAAAGCCCCCTTCGACCCGCACCAAACCGTGGTGCTGGTATGTGGACCCGAGATCATGATGCGTTACACCCTTCAGGAGGTGGAGAAACGCGGAGTCAGCAGAGACCGTATCTACCTCTCGATGGAACGGAACATGAAGTGCGCGGTGGGAGTGTGTGGTCACTGCCAGCTGGGTTCCTTTTTTGTGTGCAAGGATGGACCGGTCTTCCGCTATGACCGTCTGAATGGGCATCTTGAGAAAAGGGAGCTTTGAAATGACAAAGGCCCCAAAACCAAAACTCGCGGTATGGAAGTTCGCCTCCTGCGATGGCTGTCAACTCAGCCTACTAGATTGCGAGGATGAGTTGTTGGATGTTGCGGGAGCCATCGATATCGCCTATTTCCCGGAGGCCACCAGAGCTGAAACAAAGGGCCCTTATGATCTTTCCCTGGTGGAGGGATCCATAACCACCCCTCATGACGCGGAAAGGATTCACAAGATCCGGCGTGTCTCCAAGACGCTGGTTACCATTGGTGCCTGTGCCACAGCGGGGGGTATTCAAGCTCTGAGGAATTTCACCAATGTGCGTGAGTTCATCCCGATGGTGTACGCCAATCCTGCATATATCGAGACGCTCACCAAGTCGACCCCGATTTCCGAGCATGTCTTTGTCGATTTTGAACTGCGTGGCTGCCCCATCAATAAAGCTCAACTGGTCGAGATCCTGAGCGCCTTTCTCAATGGACGCAAACCGAACATATCTCCGCACAGTGTGTGTATAGAGTGCAAATTGCATGGGAATGTGTGTGTCATGGTGGCGCATGGCAGTCCTTGCCTGGGACCGGTGACACATGCGGGATGTGGAGCCATTTGCCCCAGTTACAACCGGGGGTGTTATGGCTGTTACGGTCCCAAGGAGACCAGTAATACTCGTTCACTAGCGGCTTGGTTCCAGCAGCAAGGCCTCAAGGAGAACGAGATCATGCGGACATTCCGGGGCTTCAATGCCTATGCGGAGGACTTCCGGAGGGAGAGTGAGGCCCATGACCACTAAGACGATTAAGGTCGATTACCTCGCGCGGGTTGAGGGAGAGGGAGCCTTCCAGATAAAGGTTCGTGACCACAAAATTCTTGACTCCAAACTGATCATTTTCGAGCCCCCACGCTTTTTCGAGGCATTTCTGCGTGGACGTGACTTCCGTGAGGCATGTGACATCACCGCCCGGATCTGCGGCATCTGCCCGATCGCTTATCAGAGCAGCGCCGTCTCCGCCATGGAGGATGTGTGTGGCGTTACGGTTTCTCCGGAAATCCGCGCCCTACGCAGGTTGATTTACTGTGGTGAATGGATCGAGAGCCATGCTCTACATGTTTTCATGTTGCACCTGCCCGATTTCCTTGGCTATCAGGATGCGATCCAGATGGCCAAGGATCACCCGGAGGAGGTCAAGCAGGCGCTGCGCCTGAAAAAGATCGGAAATGAAATCATGACCCTCATTGGGGGGCGTGAGATCCATCCCATCAACATGGCGGTGGGGGGATTTTACAAGGCTCCCACACGGGCGGAGCTGACTGGGTTGCTGGAAAACCTCGAATGGGCTCAAGAGGCAAGCCACAAGATGATCCAGCTAACAGCGGGACTCAAATTCCCGGACTTCGAACGAGATTACGAATTCGTGGCCATGCGGCATCCCAGCGAGTATCCCATCACCGAGGGACGGCTGGTCTCCAACAAAGGCCTGGATATTCCCATTACGGAATTTTTCAACCATTTCGAGGAAATCCACGTTCAGCATTCCACCGCCCTGCAATCAGTGATCAAGGGGCGTGGTGCCTATTATGTCGGTCCACTTGCACGTTACAACCTGAATTTCGACCGTCTCGACAAAGATTGCCAAGAATCAGCCCTCGCCGCTGGTATAACCGAGTTCTGCCGGAATCCTTTCAAGAGCATCATTATCAGATCCATTGAAATCCTTTACTCGGTGAATGAAGCCATCCGGATTATCCAGGATTACAAGCCACCGGAGGTGCCGATGGTGGAGTTTCATCCCCGTGCGGGCACAGGATTTGGTTGTAGTGAAGCCCCACGGGGGATCTGTTTGCACCGCTACCGGATCAATGAGGCAGGAACCATCCTCGATGCCCGGATTGTCCCGCCCACCGCGCAGAATCAAAAATCAATGGAGGAGGATCTGGTTGGCTATGTCCCCTCCCGCTTGAATCTGCCCAAGGAAAAATTGGTCTGGCAATGTGAGCAGCTGATCCGGAACTATGATCCCTGCATCTCCTGCTCGGCGCATTTCCTGAAACTCGATATTGACTACGTTTGAAAACGTGAATGTTCAACCAGATTCCAGAATCCTGATCATCGGCATCGGGAACGAATGGCGGTCCGATGATGGTATCGGTTTGGATATTGCACGGAATATCGAGAACCAATCCCTTCCGGGAGTTCATGTGGTTTATGAAAACCGGGATGGTATCTCCTTGGATGAGGTGTGGCGGGGTTGGAAGAGGGTGATTGTGGCGGATGCGATGTGCTCGGGCGCCCAAGCGGGAACCATTCTACGGATCGACGCCAACCAGACCCACCTCAAACCAGGCGCTTTCCCCCAATCCGTACACTCGTTCGGCTTGGCGGAGGCGGTGGAGCTTTCCAGAGTCTTGGGAGAGATGCCCTCATGTCTTGTGGTCTATGGAATCGAAGGAAAGCAATTCGGTCATGGGGATAGGATATCACCCGAAGTACGTGATGCGGGTGAAGTTGTAACCGCAAGGATCCTCCATGAGATCCGGCATCTGCAAATCAGCATATTGGAGCAGAATGATGCATGAGCTCACCCAAATCCCCCCTTTGCTCAAGAAGATCCATGAACTCAAGTCGGCCGAATCCTCCAGTCAGGTCGTCCGTGCCAAACTCCGGATCAGTTCTTTTTTTCCCATGACTCCGGAAGTTCTCAAGATCCATCTTGGCGAAGCGGTCGAGGGGACGGATCTGGAGAGGATTGAGTGGGTTATCGAACAGTCCGCCGGCCCGGATGGCCCCGGCCCGGCGGATATTCTTCTCGAATCAGTGGAACTCACTCAGTAAGGAATAGTGTTCAATTCCCCAGAGCGCTAAGCGGTTGGGGGATAAACCAGGATTCCATGGAACTGGCAAAACCGCCTGAGCTCCTTGGTGTAGTCTCCATACACCATGCAGAGGTGATTCCCCTCTTTCAGGTCAGCGATATCCTCAAGTTCGTTGATGGTTATTTCGGCATTTGTCCTGCACCCGCCCACTGGAGGAATGGGAGGGCATCGCTGGATCTTGCCGGAGTAGAGCAGGAATTGTGGATTTTCCCCTGTTAGATACTCAGTGATCGTGACCTCCTGCCCCTCGGAGAAAAGGACCCGTGGGACACAACCCCAACCCGCTTCCGCATGACTCCGGAGAGCGATCGGTTCCGGAGCCTGATCAACCCCCCGCATTTTGGAAGCGCTTGTACAATGAGCGCAGAAATAAAGGTTCTTCACGGTATTGATACTGGGATTGTGTTGAAAACCAGGTTTACCAAAGAGAGATTGCAGCAACATCATGGTCAGGGTGGCATCAAGATCAGACTGGCATCCAGCAACAATGCCCTCATCCCGCAGACTCATGAAACCCATGCAGGGAGGTATATGCTGGTGGGGTTTCTTCAGCCCCGGCAGACAGTTCATCATGAGAGCGCCGGCTTGTTCGGTCTCTAAGATCTTCTTGAGAGCGAAATACCCCCGGGCGGCATCAGTCACATCCTTTTCTGTTGGTTCCACAACCTCCACCGCACGGGACAGGTACTCCCGCGCGAGAGCCTTGACCTCATCGGTCTCTCCGATCTGGTTGAAGGTGTCGATGAAGGACCGGTGGGGAATGGTGCGAACCGTCGTTCCGAAAATGGGGACGGTGCTTTCCTTCCTCTCATTCCCGTCGATGTTTACAAGCACGCTCTGGGCCATCTGGACTGAGGTCTTGATCATGGTCAGGGGAAAAACAAGATCTTTGGATGGATCTTCCGAGCTGAGCATATGAACACCCTTACGGCCCTCCAACTGATGGATACTTCCAATCAACAGGACTCCCAAAGGTGCCAGGACAATCGTGGGCAGAGCCATCTGATCAAGGAGCTGAAGGCCATGACTCTGCCAGATGGTTTTCTTGAAGGCCGCTAACAGGACACCATCCGGCTGGTCGTCCTGGACCTTTTTAATAAAACCCTGTATGTGATCTTGTGTATAAAGAGGGTCATTCTCGCATTCGATAGTCAACCCCAGCTGCGATTCCATTGACTTGAAGGATTGAAGGTACTCTTTGTGCCTTTCCTCCGCCCCGAAAGTGGAACCGGGCCAGCTGTAGTAGCCCTCTTCCTCGAGTTGACTGGTTGGCGCATAGAGGAACGCGGCCCGGAGACGGGTTTTCCGTTTCTCTTTCCTTGGGACTGATTCCGCGGCCAGGGCAGCCTGCCCGAAAAGACGCTCTGGGAGCATGGAGACCACAGTGGCGCCAAGTCCCACGGTTTGGATAAATTCCCTGCGGTTCACACCACCGCTATGATGGATCGATCCTGAACACATGCGTACATCCTCCCTTTCTGATTTCCAAGGCTTGATGATGTGGGGGTCTTGATCCTCAGCCCTCAGCGATCACCTCGAATCCCATCAAGGTGCCCAGATCGTTCATGCTCTGCTTGTGATTTCCATAGAAAACCACCCGGTGAAGCAGAGTCATCACACCATCCAGGGTTTGTCCGCCCCCCCAGTTGTGGAAGAACTTTTCGGCATCCTCAACCTCGGTGACAAATTGGGTACGGCAGCCGAGGGGATCGTGAGTTACATCGATAATCTTTCCGGTTGAGAGCAGCATCTTGTTTAGATTCACCAGCTTGGCGCAAGTGACTGGCTGTCCAATCCGGTTCTCCACATCCAAAGCTACGCCCTGACCGCTATCGGTTTGAGTGCGGATGGTGAATGGAAGCCGTTCCCCATTGAGACCATCCATTTTTGTAGCGGAGGTGCAATGGAAGTGGATCAACGAATTGCGAGCCGTATCGAAAACAGGGTCAGAAATGAAGCCAGGGATACCGAAAGCATATTGGAAAATGAGCATGGTTAAGGTGGAATCCATATCGCCCTCGCAAGCCCCCACATACCCAAGATCATTTAACTTGCTGAAGGTCAGGCATCCCTTGGCGGGCGCTCCCATGCAGTTGGAGCTGGTCACCGCCTGGGCATGCTCACGTTGCATCATGTCTTTCAGGGCGAGATAGAAACGGGCCGAGTTGATCACTTCATCACGGCTTGGTTCCACCAGCCCTTTGGCTTGACTGAGCCAGTGTTTTTCGGCCTCGGCCTCCGCTTCTTTGATGTCAACCGCCTGGTGAGCTTCGAGGGTTTGTTCCACGGTTACCGGGACCATCTCCGCTCCAAAACGCTTCCTGACCGCCTCCGCATCACAAGCGGGTTGGGTCCCTTGAGGTCCCCGGATGACCAGGATACGTGTTTTCTTGAGCATGGAGGGGACACGCATCAATCCCGCCATACGGTCAAGCTCTTTCCAGTCGCTAGTGGGAAGGACCACCACCTTCTTGCCAGCCTTTTTCCAGCCAGGGAAATACATCCAGCCATGCCCACTGAAGGGTTGCGAAAGAACGGCGGTGGGGAGTCCCACATCAATGATTTGGTCCATTGCCTGCTTTGGGGCATCTCCCCCATGTCCTGAAAGGTGAAACAGGAAAACCCCATCAGCATCCGCCAACTTGGGGATAACTTCCGATGCCTCAGTGGGTGGTACAGTCTCCCCGCCCACGAAATTGACATTCCCCAAACGTCCCTCCAGCTCAGCCATGTAGGCATTCAGTTTCTCAACTTCACCGGTTGGCCGGGAGAGGTATATACCACCCGTTCTGCCAATGAATACCTTGTAGATCTTCACGGGGGCAAGATCCGCGCGAATCTCATCGGTGGATGCCATCACCGCCCCCTTATGGAACAAACCCGAAAGCAGAACCCCACCTGCCGTGGCGGTCCCCAGGAACTCACGCCGACTCAGAGAACAACCCATGACAGCCTCCTTGATCTGAATAGTGAAATCATACTGGCAAGATAGAACTTCATTGGTGGAATCTCTAGCACCAATTTTATGTCTAGGAGTTTGCTCCAAATAAGAATATGGAAGAAATGAAGATACGGGTGGAGTGGCGAATTCATTCGCCTTTCCTCACCCTTACGAACGATATCACGGCTTCGTACCAAAAGGCGAATAAATTCGCCACTCCGAAGCGTTGACGCGATTCAATCCACTCCATCTTTCATCAAAAAGGTCTACACTTTGGCAATCAAAAAACCAACGAAAGGGACTCCCATGAGGCTCCTTCTCTCATTTGCCCTCCTCCTTTTTACCGCTCTCCAACCAGCCTGCGCCGCCGATGCCAGACTTAAGTGGGCTTTTACCGCGGGGTCGAATCTTTATGCCCCACCTTTGGTCGCGGACATGCACCCATCGCCTGGTCTGGAGACCATCCTCAGCGACAGCGAGGCGCGCCGTCTGCGTTGCATCAGCGCTGAGGGCCAGCAGCTGTGGGAGCTGGATGGCGGCTGGACCCTGCGCCTGACCACCTCCGCTGCATTGACCTGGGCAAAGAACTCCAGAATCCCCACCCTCCTCATCGGTTCGAGCGATGGCAGGCTTTTATGCATCAACGCTGAGATTGGAGAAATTTTATGGAAAAAGGAGGTGGGACGGATCGAGTGGGGTGGTGTGGTCTGGGCCGATCTGGATGGGGATGGAGAGGATGAGGCTATCGCGGGAACCGAGTCGAATGGTATCCAGGTTTTTTCACGCGATGGGTCATCCCATTGGACCTATCCCACCATGCCAGATCAACCGAAACCGTCGCTCCCCTGTCCCCTCGCGGCCGCTGATGTGAATGGGGATGGCAGGGCCGAAATTTTCGCGGTGGACCGGATGGGACCGTTCCAACTCTCCAGTGAAGGTACGCTGGTCTGGAGAACTCAGACAGGCGATGAGTTCAGCAGTACGGCGGTTGTGGGTGATGCGGATGGGGATACAAAGCCCGAACTGTATACTGTCTCGATCGATGACAATGCCTTGTGGTGTTTCGATGCCATGGATGGACATGTCCTCTGGAAGGCCTATCTCCTGTCGGGGGTTGAAAACACCTCTGGCTCCTGCCTGTGTCTGGGTGGTCTGGATACGGATGGGAATGATGAAGCCGTGCTGGCTGATAAATCCGGGCATCTCTACTGCTTCGACTGCAAGGGGAACCAGCTGTGGACCTTCCAAAGCAAGCAACCATGTGAGTTGGCACCGAGTCTGGGGGATGTGGATGGAGATGGACAAGTGGAAATCCTCGTGGCCGCCGGTGACCACAACCTTTATTGCCTTTCCCCAGAAGGGGAGCTTGAATGGAAAGTGGCGGCGGACTTGAGGTTGCTTAACCCCGCCACCATTTGCGATATCGATCTAGATGGCAAGACCGATATCCTTGTCTGCGGTAGTGACCGCAAGCTGCGTTGCTATACCCAAGATGCCCGCTACCGTTCGCAACTTATCCCCTGGCCCTCGCGACGGTTTGATGTCCAACAAACTGGCTCATGCTATGGACGGCGGGAGTCATTAGCGGGAGCGCGAGTTCCAGTTTTCTCATCGCTCATGCGTGAGGGGGGCTTTGAGAACTCCAAGACCCATACCTGGAAACCCGATACACCGGCGCTGACCGAACTGGCCGCCAAACGGAAACGGGAACCGAGGGGCTGGCTGCTTGAGCAGGGAGAGGATGCCAGTTGGCGGCTAGACACGGAAGCCAAGCGCGCCGGGAAGTCCTCGCTCCTGATCACCCGTGGGAAAACACCGGTTGTCTTCCGTTCGGAACCAGTTCCTGTCGACGCGGATCTCCGTTTTGTAACCGCTACGATCTGGGTTCAGGGAGAACCTGGAGTCAATGTTTCTCTTGCCTGGACTGGAGTGGCTGGTTTGATCCAACAAGACTCCCTCGCCAGAGGGGCAACAACGCAAGAAGGATGGACCTGTTACACCACTACCGCCATCACATGTCCACCCCGTGCGAAATGGGTCGCGATGGTGTGTGGTGTTCCCGCCGGGAAGGGAGACCTGGTTCGTTTGGATGATGCCTCGATCCTGGGGCATTCCGAATGCCTTCGTCTGGTCCAACCTCTGGTCAACCAAGTGGGTTATGACACCGGCACGCCGAAGCTCTTCACCGTACAGAGCAACTTCCTCGCGGACAAAGCCACCTTCGAGGTGGTGAACGATCAGGGCGAGGTGGTGCATCATGGAGTTCTGGAGAGCAAGGGACGAATCATTGGGAACTACAACAGCGACTGGGGCTACTACTATTGGCGGGGTGATTTTTCTTCTTTGGACACTCCCGGAAAATACCATATCCGCGCGCATATCAGCGGAACCCAAGAGAACTCCTGGCCTTTTCAGATTGCGCCGAATCTCATCTGGGACAAAACCAGCCGCCCCGCCTACAGATTTTTCTACTACCAGCGTTGCGGCATGGAAATTCCCGGTTTCCACAAGGCTTGTCACCTCGATGACGCGGCCAGCGA
This sequence comes from uncultured bacterium, assembly GCA_964581845.1. GTDB lineage: Bacteria > Hinthialibacterota > Hinthialibacteria > OLB16 > OLB16 > OLB16. The sequence continues at coordinate 14,090 of CAZORO010000010.1, read as the reverse complement.
GGATGGAAGCAAGCAATTCAACCTGGCGGGAGGCTGGCATGATGCTGGCGACTACAACAAGTATCACAATGCCCCCTACGTGCTGGGATTGGCCACCGCTTACAGCTTGCAAAGAGATCTCTTTAACCAACAGGATGAGGATGGGAATGGCATCTCGGATTTCCTCGATGAAATCGTCTGGGGAGCGGAGCATATTCAGCGGATGGTGACGGAGAATGGATCGGTCCATGCGGCCATTACCAGTGGATATGGTTTCTGGAATGCGCCGGAGCTGGAGACAGATAATCTGCCGGGGACGGGAGATGAACGGCGGACTCGTGGCCCGGACTCAGGCGGAGATCCCTCCGAGCATTCCGCCGCGCTCGCCAAAGTGGCACGTCTGGCAATGCGGAAGGATTTTGCGGAGACCGCTGAACGGAGTCTGCGTTGGTCCCTCGATAAGGGGAAGAAGGGAGTTCATCAGCTCTCCACCGCCATCGATCTCTTCGCGGCCACGGAGAAAAAGGAATACCAAGACCTCGCCAAGGAGCTTTTCGCCACACTTGGACCTTGCGATGTGGAGGTCACCCGGAATTATGACGCCACCTTCCATGAGGATCACAGCAAAGAACTACAGGAGCGGCTCATAAAGGAGGCGGATGAGATTCTCACGCATGCTGGCAATCCCTTTGGAGTCTGTACCTTCGGAACTAATGAGCACCCCAATTTCTTCAATGGCCCGGCAGATGAGGGAGGATGGCATGTCGGCACCAGCAGCCATCTCTTTACCATGGCTAATAAGGTGGCGCAAGCCTATTTTTACTCACCCAAACCGGAATACCTGAAATTCATTTATGACCAGTTCAACTGGACCCTCGGTAATAATCCTTATGATCTCTGCCTGATGGAGGGAGTGGGCAGTTTGAATCCTCCCTCCTACCATAACCGGATCACCTTCGGGGGAGTACCGCGCGGCGCTATTCCAGGCAGTGTGGTGAATGGAATTACTTGGCGGGGAATCAGCGATGACCGTCCCCATTTTGACATGAGTGGTGCGGATATTCCAGATTTTGAACCCAATGAAGTTTGGCTTCCGCACAACACGAATTACCTGCAAGCCTTGGTGAATTTGCAGAAGAGGGAAAGGCGCTGAGACACGTATTCCTGGAATACAAAGAGGAGCTGATTACTGTTCCAGGGCCGCACGTACTCTCGTTGCCAGGATTTCCACGGTAAAGGGTTTTGGAACAAAGAGCACACCCTCATCCAGAACTCCCCGATGTGCGATGACATCCGCGGTGTAACCGGACATGAAGAGGGATTTCAGGCCTGGTTTCGCTCGAATCAGATGTTGTACCAGCTCCCGTCCATTCATTTCCGGCATGACAACATCGGTAAGCACTAAATGAATTTCACCCGAGTGTTCTTCTGTGTAGCGGATAGCTTGAGCGGGAGTTCTGGCGGCGAGAACGATATAGCCGAGATTCTCAAGAATTCTTTTACCAAGGTTGAGTACTGATTCTTCATCCTCCACCAGGAGAATTGTCTCTGTTCCCCCCTGGATTGCATTTACGCTGTTTTTGACGGGTGTTTCAGTTATTTCCGTGACATCCCGTGGCAGATAGACGCGAAAGGTAGTTCCTGAGCCCGGCTCGCTGTAAACATTAATGTAGCCATCATTCTGTTTGATAATGCCATAAACTGTGGCCAGTCCAAGACCTGTTCCCTCACCCAATTTTTTGGTGGTGAAGAACGGTTCGAAAATTCGAGATATAGTTTCCCTGTCCATTCCTCGTCCATTATCACTTACCGCGAGTTGGACATATTCCCCGGGAATAAATTCAGGATAATTCTCACAATAGGCATCATCAATCATGGTGTTGGAGGTTTCGATAGTCACCATCCCAACCCCACCAATTGCATCACGTGCGTTCACAGCCAGGTTCGCGAGAATCTGGTCGATCTGGGAAGGATCAATCCGTACCCGCCAGAGTTCATATCCAGGCGACCAAACCAATTCGATATCCTCTCCAATTAAACGCTGCAACATCTTGAGCATACCTGCTACGGTGTCATTGAGATCGAGTACCTTTGGACTGACGGTCTGCTTACGAGCAAAGGCAAGGAGCTGACGTGTGAGATCGGCGGAACGTAGACCTGCTTTCTCGATCTCCAAGAGATACTCGCGCACTGTATCCGGCAAAACATCTTCACTGAGCGCCAGATTGGCATATCCCAGAATTGATTGCAGCATGTTGTTGAAATCATGGGCAACCCCCCCTGCCAAACGTCCCACTGCCTCCATTTTATGGGCCTGGAGAAGCTGATTCCTTAGAGCTTCCCTCTCCTCTTGGAGGTGATGATGTTCGGTGATATCCCGGTTGGTAACACGCTGGCCAAGGGGCTGGCCAGCGGGACCTGATACCGGACGGCATAAATGCTGAATCCAGCGTATTTCTCCAGACCGGTTAATAATGCGGAATTCAATCTCGCTGATATCCCGAGACCCGGACCGCCAGCTTTCGACATGCTCATGCCAGCGGGCTTGGTCCTCGGGAATAATAATGCGTTGCAGCAGGCTGGGGTCTGAATACAGTTCATCCGGACAATACCCAGTAATCCGTTCCATGGAAGGTGAAGTATATATTACTTGGTCTTGCGGACCGATCCACATTTCCCAATCATATGTCCAGTCAGCAACAGTACGGAATTTGTGTTCATTTTCACACAGGGACTGTTGTACCAAACGTTGGGAAAACGCAATGGCAATCTGATCGGCAGCGCTTTCTAGAAAGGCCAGAAGCTCGGGAGTGAAACGGCCCTTAGCATGGCTATAAAGCTGAAGTAAACCGAGTGTATCCTGTCCATAGCGCAAGGGGATTAAAGCGATGGACTCATACCCCGCTCTAACACAGCTGTTCTGTATCATAAATTTGAGTTCGGTTCCGGTTGAGCCGGAAAGAAGCTCAGACGTACTATTCGTCCAAAAACTCCCTCTTGGCGTGAAGAAAGGTTGTAAAGGGCTACTACGGCCAGAAAGGATGGATCCACATATGCATTCGATGAGAGTATTTCCATTTGTGCCGTGGCGAATATCTCCATTACCCTCGTGGTAGCAGAGATAGTTCTCAGCATCCTCAAAGCCGGGTGGAAATCCACGGGTCTCGGAATATGGGAAATCCTCTCCTTCACGCAATCGGAACTCCACGGAATCACAACCTGTCCATTCCAGGAGGAGGTCTGACAGATTGCTGATAAGTTCCTTGAGATTGTTTGGGATATTGAGGAGATGAAGCAATTTAAGACTTTTCTCACGCTCAAGATGATAACGTACTTCCGCGGTCACATCCCGGAAGAAACCTTGGACCACCCTACGGCCGTTCAGATTGAGCAGATTGCCTTTGATTTCAACTTGTTTGATGGTACCATTTTTTGTAATGATTTCAGAACGTTCTTCCTGGCCTTTTGTTGTTGAACGGTGATGCTCGAAGGCAACAGTCACGCCCGCTGATGTTGGTTCCTCGGGATGGAGCATTCTCTGTGGTTTTCCCAGCAGATCTTCGCGCTCATAGCCAGTCAATTGCAGGAAGGCCTGATTGAAGTCGAGGAGCTCACCAGTATCCGCATCCGCAATGGCAAGGCCCTCAGTGGCCTCATGGAAAAGAATCCGGTAATGTGCTTCGTTTTCACGGATTTCCCGTTCAGTATTAAATAAAGTCATGTAGTGTTTTTTCTGTGTTTGCAGCCAAGCCAATCCTCCCAAGGAGATCATAGCCACCATAATTCCCAGGAGCGCTCCGAGGATAAGATGTGACTCTGACTTCCAAACAGCGAAAGCTTCCGAGAAGTCAATTTCCGCTAACAAATACCACGAAGATCCAGGGACAGCTTTCAAGGCGGAAAGGACCTTCTCTCCACGGTAATCCACTCCAACAACGACACCGCGCACATCCAGAGCCGCTTTGACAGCAGTGACATTGGTCTGACTCAATGGGATCCGAAGCTTAAGTGCGGTGTTAGATTGGTGGCGAAGCTCAGTCAGAAAAATCACGTAGTCTCCATCACGCCGGACCAGATAAGATTCAGCGGAGTGGCTGGAAAGTGGCCAGGATTCCAATACAGGGTAAAGAAACTCGCGGGCATCAATTTGGAGGAGGATCGCGCCCAAAGGTTTAGCTGATTCCCCTTTACCTGAGAACAAAGGTGCAGCAGCACAAAGATGAGGTTTTGTTCCATCCGGCATCAAGTGAAGATCGGTGAGCATAGGTGAGTGTTCACGGAGGGCAATCTTGACTATGCTAGCTGCGGTTTCATCCAATCTCCCTGCATTTTCACTCAGGTTAAGACACACCTCTCCACTTGAATCCAAGATCTTGACATCTAAGTAATGGTCTTGTCTTTGTAGGATTTGGAGGAAACCTACAATTAAGCTGTCGAGCTTCTTATCAGGATCCATCAACCATCTTTCGATACCTTCTGTCAAATGGGGACTTTCAGAAAGTTCAGTGGCCTCTTCGATTAGTTTTCTTCGCCACTGGACAATACGATCTACTTGTAAGTTTGCAATGGCCTGAAGAGTTTCCTCAGTTTCATGCCGGAGAGCCCGTTCTTGTGTAAGGTAGAGCCAAACCCCACCACCGATGAGAATTAGCATTGTTACCACTAAAGAGGAGATGACCCAACGGGGAGAGAAAGGCATATAGACTACATCCCTTTCAAAAAGACCGTGTTTACAAGACATGGTACTCCGAATGAGGGGAACTATCAGCTAAAAAAAAGACCCTCAAGAAAAAAAGGTGTAGGGGCGCGAATGACCGTGCCCCTACCAGAATAGCCGTCCCACCAGTCCACCCCTGCCTGCACGGTCCTCATTACGAGAACCTGGAGAGGTGAAGCAAACGGCATAGAAGGAGTTCTTTGAAACGGATTACCTCCAAACCACCTCGGCCTCGATCCTGGAGGGCGGATCGGCGATGATGAGGGTGTCTGCCATGAATGAACCCCATGGCTTTCCATTCACCCTTGTTTTTTGAATGCCTTGTCCTTTGGGTGAACGAAGGTGGAGAAGCAAGCGTTCCGGTTTTTGCTTCTTGTCCAGATTGACAGAACACTTGGCCGTCCTTCCATCAAAGCTGGGGGAGACATGGAAAGTCACCTTGCCGAAGTAGGTTGGGGCGTCATCGACCCCGAAAGTTTTTCCTTGAGCCATCCAGCGGCGGGGTGTGGCCGGAGCGATATGAAGGGTGTCTCCTTCCTCATGCAGGAAGAGGTTGCGCAGCATGATGATGTAATTGGAGCACCCCTCGCCATGAGGCATATCGCCGCCTCCCTTGAGACCCTTACGGGGTGGAGTGAACTCGGTGAATTCATAATCCAATGCCTGTCCCTCGCTCCACCCCATCATCTTGGAGGCGGTGTCCACATAGACATTGAAAAGGTCCAAAAACCTGTCTGGCTGATCACGCCGGATATAACTGATGGCCCAGTCGGTGAAGATGTAGGGAAATCCTAACAGACCGCCCGTTTCCGCTGCCTCGGCTTCGCGGTAACGGTACCAGCCATCAATGAGGGGATCGAAGGGATCAAAGACCTCAAGCGGGTAGACCAGGCTTGAACCGGGCCAGGTGCCCAGGTTCTTCTGGTCCTCTGGATCCACGGAAAGGGTCCCGCAGTAATCATTGAAACGGACAAAGCGTAACCTCGCTGCGCGGCGGATGGCATGCTGGTGTTCCTCCGCTATACCATTGAGCCGCTTGGATGTCTCTGTCTTGTTCATGGCCGCTGCGATACG
>CAZORO010000010.1:0-8310 GCA_964581845.1 uncultured bacterium | reverse complement strand
CGCGGCCTGACGCAGACCATAATTACAATAGGCGTCGATATAATAAGGATGCCCTTCTCCCCCAGCCTCGAGAACTCCCGAAGGGAGCAGTCCCCAGGAGTAGTGTTCGGGGTCCTTGATATGATCCCGTTGACTTTGCACCGCCTTCTCGATCCATCCAGCCCCTTTCTCCAAGGCGGGTTCCACGCGCGATAGATATTCTCTGTCTTTGGTGAAGAGGTAGTGGTCCGCCAAGGCGCCCATCGTCTGTCCCTGGCCATCCCACTGGCCGGGACGGGTCCGCCACATTCCCTGGTTTTCCTCATCATCCCATTGCCCCAAGGTCCAACGGCTCATGGGCATCTTACTTTTGGGAACCATTAGCGAGTTGCATAACACCCCCGCGATATCTTCATAACCGGCCATATCCCAGGCGCGGATCTGGTAGCTGCCATCACGCAGACACATATCCCAGTAATTGAAGGGACCGCACATCTGGGTGGTGATGCCATGTCCGTTCCAATCGAGAAGGTACAGGTCAAGGATCGCCAATTGGGCTTTGTACAAATTCTCCAGATCTGTATCCGGGATCTGGAAGTGGACCCGTTTGTCGAGGAAAGCATCCCAATACTTCTTTGTTAAAGTGTAACCCTCATCCCAGGTGATCTGCTGGCAGACAGCCAGCTGTTTCTCCCATAGGTCACGAGGCTTGGAGCCAAAGGCCGCATACTCGGCGGGATCGATTCCAGGCGGGACATCCTCGCCATAGGGAGCCGGATTCTCCGGGTGGCGTGGTTCCAGGTTGCGCATCCAGGATTGGCCGGTGTCATAGGGATGGTAGGAGTTGCCGTAGGCCATCAGTTCGACACGATCGATAGCGGGGAATTTGACCAGGTACTCCTTCGTTTCGCCAGGTTTCAACACAGGTATGTATCGGAGAGACAGGGCTTTCCAGGTGGGATCCTCGCCCGCGGTGGCATCATGGTTCCAGGTGGGGGCATTTGCTCCGCAGGGAATCCGGTAAAGGGGTTCTTTCGGCCAGGATGGGGCGGGAGTATCGGAGGAAGGAGCCGCGCCCGTGGTCCAATTGACTGGGAGTTGGGCTTTGCTGATCTGCAGGAGATCGGTGGGAGAGATATCGGGTGTCCCGGGTGGGAAGAGCCAGATGCCATTGAGATTAGCTGGCTGGCGTGATTCAGGTTTGGCGCGGCTGGAGACCTTGATGTAGCCATCCCCATCCAGATCCTTCCCCAGGAAGGAATAGACCTTGGGGGTGTTCCCCGGAAGGGCGGGTTCTTTCTTCCCATCGAACTCGACCGGTTGGGCTCCCTCGGCCGAGAGTGTCATCGCCCTCGGCTGGTTCCATGGCTCGCAGAAGCAGATCCAGACGGGATTCCCGATGATGCTCAGGTAGACTGGGTACTCCTTCTCCGGCTCTACCTTGAGCATGTACTCCACCGGCATTCCATAGAAACCATCGCGCCAGTATTGGTTGACATCATTGAAGGGGGTTCCTCCGGCGGGGGTGCAACGGGGATCCACCACGCCTGATTCCCGTGTAATTTGACGGATCTCCTCCGGCATTCCCGTCAGCACCGCGAGCGGTTTGCCACGGTCCTCGATGAGATCTCCCTTGGCCGCAAGCGAGGGGGCGCCATCCAGGTTGAGGAGCAAGGCTCCTTGAGCATCCGCCGTGCCTTGATTCTCCAGGCGGATCCGGATCATATCGACCGCTTGAGGCTCGGAGGGAACTGTCAGGTAAGTGATCTCATACTGGACACCATTCTCTACAAACTCGCTGATGATTGCGGGGAGATATCCATCCAGGGCGTGCTGATCAAAATGGTCCAGGAGGTAGGGTTTAACCTCCTGGCCCTCGCGTTCGACACGGAAGGAGGGGACGAACTCACTGTAGCGGATATACATCTGGTGCCCGAAACCTTGGACCGCTTGGTGAGGAATCCCCACCACGCCACAGGCATTCAAGGGCGCACGGCGTCCCACCTCAAACTCATCGAATGAGGTCTGCCAACGCAATGGAGGATAATCGGATTCAACCCGTTCTTTGGTGACTGATTCCCAACCAACCTCCTGAGTTGTTCCGGCGAATACCACGCCTACTTGGAGAACCAATATAAGGGAGAACAAGAGTCTGACCATGATCGAGAACATGAAGATTTCCTCCTATTGTCTGGGCCTGGAGCCACTCTTCGAGAAAGGTGTGGCACAGAGCGGTATGTTGCTGGGGTGTATATGTACCCCTGAGGAAACAAAAGTCAATAGATGCTCATAATCGACTTGAATATTGCAAATAACGATTGGAGGTGGAGTCTTTGCGGGTCATCATGCATATATACACGTATATGTGATTGGGATATGCTTGGGGATGGTGGGTTTACTTTTTGTTTGTTTTCCCTTACCGGAAACCTATTCCCAATGAAGGAGGGGATAACCGTGCATCAATCCTATCGATCCCTCGTTCCAATCCTGTGGGTGGTGTTGTTCATTTGCAGCTCTGGCATATATGGGGAGGAGATCAATCCATTTCCGGTTCCAGAGTGGCTGTTGAATTGTACACGGCCTGTATTTGCGAGGATGGAAAAAGATGAGGACTTCGTGAAACTCGCGGAGGATGGTGCCCAGGCGCTCTTCAACCTGGGTCTCTACATCCCCTTTTACGACGGGAAAGACATTTACCAAGCCGTGCCGGACGCTAGTGGCCAGAACATTCTCACCACAGTGACTCCCACGGAGATTGAGACTTTGAAGGGCAAAGTGGCGCGTGTTCATGAACTGGGAATGCGCGCGATCGGCACCATGCCCCCCATGTGGGAGATCAAGGTACTTGATGAACACCGGGATTGGCAAAGATTGGGTTCTCCCTCCGCGGGTCCTCGTGATCCCAGCCAAGGCTGGCCGCCCCCCTCGGGGTGTTATGTCTCGCCCTTCGGCGAGTGGTATATCCAGAAGAACAGAATTTTGGCCGAGACCTTCGGATGGGATGGGCAGAACATTGATGGCTTTGGGACTTACACGGTCTGCTATTGCCCGCATTGCCGTGAAGCTTACCGGCGTGATACAGGCGCGGAAATCCCGGTGGAGGAGGACATCAAGGATTCCAATTACCGGCGGTTTCTACGTTGGCGTCTGAATGTCTGGGGGAAGTTTGTCCACAAATGGCAAAAGTCTCTTAAGGAGCTGAACCCGGATTTCGCTTTCATTCCCTGGAGCACTGGTCCGGGACGCTGGTGGCATTGGGCGGCCTGCCCGAGGGTGGAGGGTTCGGAGTTGGGAAATCTGATGGTGGATGCGCCGGTGCTGGAGCTCTTCTGGGATTTCCCGCCGGATCAGGGAACCAACCTGCTTCCCAGCTTCACCGCGCGTTTCTACCGGGGATTCTGTGAGGAACGTCCAGTGTGGATGCACACCTATTTTCGTTCACAAGGCCAACAGCAAGCAGTGACTCCGCGTGTGGAGAGCGAGTTCCGGATGTTGACCGCGATCACCAATGGGGTGATCCCCAGCGTGGCCTATTGGCTGACCGACAAGTCGACTCCGCCCAAACACTATCTTGATCTTATTAAAAAGCGAGAGCCTTGGACCAAGGGCGCCACTTCCATAAAACATGCCGCGCTGTTGATGTCCGAGAACAGCCGTCTTTTTTATGGAGTCACCGGCGCGGTGCTGGCCTCGGCGGGACCTTTCATCGGGAGCGGAGTCGATTCCAAGATCGAGTCACACCTATCACCCGGCGAACGCCGCATGCCCGCGCATGTCGAGGCCGCCATTGGTTTCTTCCGCGCGCTCAATGAGGCCCATATCCCAGTCGATATCATCTCGGACCGGATACTGGAACAGGAGCCAGAGAGACTTGCTGAATATACGGTTCTCATTCTCCCGGATGCGGCCTGCCTATCGGATCAAACCATGGCCAACATCCGCCGTTTTGTGGAGCGGGGGGGCGGATTGGTGGCGACGCATCTATCATCGCTACTGGATGAGAACGGTACCTCGCGCAAGGACTTTGGTTTGGCGGATCTCTTTGGGGCCTCCTTCCAAGCAGCCGAAAACCACAGTGCTGTCTGGCCTGATTACCAGGACACCTGTCTTCTCAAATTCAGCAATCACCCCATCACCCAGGATCCGATTATTCAAGGGACCATTCCAGTCGAGGGGGAACGAGTGGATTACATCGGGATGAGCGCACATGTTTCACCCAAAGAGGCAGCTTCATCCATTGCAAGCTATGTCTCGATGAAGGACTCCAGCGAGCGTCCCTTCCTGCTCCTGTCGGAACATGGCAAGGGGCGTGTGGCCTACTTTGCAGCGGCTGTGGACCAGAGTTATTTTGTGATCCCTTACCAGTACCAACGTCCGCTTCTGGTCAATACGATGCGTTGGGCCGCGAACAAACGGAAACCTCTGGTGGAAATTGAGGCCCCCATGTGTGTCCAGACCACCTACTATGAACAAAAGGAAAGGAACCGGCTGGTGATCCATCTCCTGAATGAGACCAATACGACAGCAGACAGGGCTTTACCTGAAAGCAATCCACCCATGCGTGAGGAAATACTACCGATCCGTGGTGCCCGGTTGGTATTGCATGGTGTCGAGCCGAAGAAACTGACGTGGGAGCCGGATGGAGCCCCCCTTGAGGCAGTCACCAGAGAGGGAAATACACAGGTGGCCCTTCCGGAGTTGGGGCTGCATGGGATGGTGGTGGTGGAGAGGTGAACGGAAGGGGAGGGAAGGTTCCCTCCCCTTAGCCAGAAAAAACTTTGGTCAGTAGTCGAATGACAGGATGCGGCCCTTGGTGAAGCCAAAAAAGGCTTCCTTATCGGCCACCTTGATTCCGGACGCCAGATCTTCCGGGGTCTTCCCGGCGGCTTTCAGGCATCCCGGACAGGCCATCAGGGTGACACCTTTCTCGAGTAATTCCTTGATCTGAGCTTTGGAAGTGGGGAAGTGTGAATAGGCGATATCTTCGGCATCCTTAAGGCAGACCTCCACCCCGGTGATGTCGAAATAAACTAGGACATCATGGTTCTCAGACATGATCTGAGCCATCTTGAGCGCCATCAGAAGCCGGTGTGGATTGTCCTTGCCATGGCTGATGCGGATAAAGGCCCCATCGCGAACTGTTTCATTGGCGGCATAGGGGGTACAGACGGCTACGATCAACGCTAGAGCCAAGATGCAGAAAGCTAAGGGTTTCATATGGGGTGTCTCCTTTTGATCAACAATGAGGATTGGCAATGTTCTCCGAGGAAACCAGATTGCCTGATTCTATGGTAACTTAGCCATGATGCCCCTACAATCTCACGGAGGGGGAGATTGACCAGCTTGATCATCTAGTTGACATCCTCAGGGAGTCAATGCTTCCACCTTTTCAAGAAGGTGGAAGAGGTCTGTGCAAGCCTCTCCGCGTGTGACGGTATCTTTCGCCTTGGAGCCGGTCTTCTCAGGAATCTCCTCTGATACACCAAGTTTCCCAATGATCGTCTGCATCAACTCCCAATAAGCGGAACTTGGCATTGGATCATCCTTCGCTTCCAGAGCAAGATCCGGAGCCGTTTTCTTTGCCAACTGGAGTGTTAATGCCGCCCACTGGCGTGCTTCCGCATGAGTGAGCGGTTCGTTGGGGCGTGCCTCGTAGCTGTCGAAAAATCCCTTGGTTCCCAGATACTGGAGAGCATCGAAATACTGATCCCCCTTGGGCACATCACGGAAGTAACTGATCACAGCTCCTTGAGAGATAAGCTTCTTTTGAAGCCGTTCGATAGGAATGTCTCTGGGTTGGACATCCAGTTCCAGTGCCAGATGCGCCGCGGTCCCGGCGGCTTGTCCCAGACTCATCCAGGTTGGCTCCAGACGAACCGAGGAGAAGGCGATGTGAGTGGCGGAGACGGCCACCGGCACAAGCAGACCATCGACCCGCTTGGGAATCATGACACGATAAGGGATCTGGTAGGGCTGAGTATACTGCTTGAGCATGAGGATATAGCCCTCCAACGCTGTTTCATGCCCCTTCTCATATTTACGGGTGGGGAAGGCATCGATAGGGAACTCGCCCGCGCTGATGGCATCCGCATGGACTGGAGACCGGAAAGCGCCGGGTGAGAAAGTCAGATCCTTTTCCGTGAGGGTGTACTCTCCCACGATGCGGCGTGCCTCGCGGATATAGAACTGGAATGGGAAATTGTCGTTGTCCGCGAACTCATCCTTGGCCAGACCATATTGGCGTGCCCGCTCACGGTCAGCTTCGGGCACCCCCGGATCATTTTGGAGGAAGTAAACAAGGCCAAGAGTGAGATTGCGGATATGGGCCATGATGGCTTCACGTTCTTCCCAGGTTCCCTCTGGGTAACCCAGATTCTCTCCGGCGAAGGGAAATCCGAGCGGCCAGGGCTTCATGTTAGCGTCATATTTCTGGTTCGGCAGTGGTGCGATGGAGAGGGCATCGGCCACGGACTTGAGCCGTCCCAACTTGAGATCGAGGAGGTAGTTGAGATAGCGGGAACGGTCATAACCTGGTGGCATTGCGGGCAAGACCCGGTTGTTGGGATCCGAGGAAAGACACAGCCGGTAGGTGTAAGCGGGAAGAAGTTTGTCTCCCTCTCCGGTGGTTCCAGGCAGCAACGCGCGCGTCTGGTGATCCATATAGATAACACCCGCGTGAGGTTCATCAAACTCAGCACGGCTTTCGCGCCCCAGCCTGTATTCCGCACCCGCATAAGCGGCCAGATCGCCCTCATAGGTCGCATCGATGAAAACTCCACCACGGATTTCCCGGACTTCCCCGGTATCCCTTTGACATATCCGGACCGCAGTGATCCTGTTTTGGTTTCGAACTGCCTCATCAAGCTGGTAACGCAGGAAGACCTGTATACTCGATTGTTCCGCGATCATTTGATTGAGGATTGATTCCGCCACCGAGGGTTCATAGAAGTACCCATTCCTGCAAGACTTCACCTGGGGGGAGTCCGTGCCGTAGGTTTCGGTGTAGTACCGGAGGACTCGTTGCACGAATTCATCCCAGATTCCCCCGATGGCTCCAGCGGTTTCGATATCGGACTTGCCCAAACCGCTGGTAGTCATCCCGCCCAGGTGGGAGTGGTATTCGATGAGCGCCACGCTATGACTAAGACGTGCCGCGGACACCGCCGCGCCGATACCGCCCGGAGTTCCACCCAAAACCACGATGTCGAATTGATCAGAAGCAGGAGTAGCTGAAAGAAATAAGGAGGAAAAACAAAACCATCCAGCAAGAATTAAGCGATAGAATAAAGTAGTTTTAATCATGGAAGTGTGGATTTCCATTTTTGACACCAGCAGTATAAATCCAGCTGGTCTATCCGTCCGTCACAGTTGAAATCGCTGCGTGTATTGCCTGTGTGGATATCTTTCAGGAGGAGCATAAGGTCGGCGGCGTTGATCCAGTGGTCGCCTGTCAGGTCGAACTGGGGTGTGCAAGGAGTACTTGGAATCGGATCGAGTAAGCCGAGGTGAGCTTTCATCCCAGCGTGGTTGGTGACATCCAAGCTTTTATCGAAAGCTCCCGCGAGATGCAATTTGGCTCCTTGGGCGTTTTTCTTGAAAGGACCCGACCATCCCGCCGAGGATTCCGATACCCATTTGATCCCTTTGCCGTTGGTGGATGGGGTAAAGGCTGTAGCGGTTATTCCCAATAGAAGACCAATAACAAATGAAACGGCCAGTAAATGTCTTTTCATCATGGTTGACTCCCCGCCAAGATCAGTTTTTCAAGACCCGCCAAGCGGGTTTCCAGGCTTTCCACCTGCTGTTTGAGATCGGCATTCTCTTTCCGCAACTCTTCAACTACATTGGAGCTGACACTTTCCTGATTCGTTTTGTGCGTACCGATCGGAGCCCATGTGCTGCTACCTGCTGGTAATTGCATCCCTTCCGTGGGATTGCCGTTCGCATCAATGGCCGTGATGAGCCAAAAACCGCCGGTGGCGCGTGCTACGAATTCATTTGAACCCCAGGCAATGATGTCCTTGTCGTTGCTATCTCCCCAGACGAAAGAGCCATTTCCTTTTGACTTGGCTCGGTATCCGGCTGCGAAGCTATTGTCACCTGTGGCTTCATTCCAATAACCACCTGGGATGGTGGACCACCAACCACTTGCTGTATTGATGCTTCCTCCACCAACGAAAGAGACTTTACCACTTGCATTATTTGAGTCCCCGCCGCAAAGAGAGGAAGCTTCACCCTCGGCTTTGTTGTAACGGCCACCAGCGATTACGGACCAGAAACCGGATGCTTTGTTTTCTTCACCACCAGCGACTACAGCAGTATCACCCACTG
>CAZORO010000009.1:0-29170 GCA_964581845.1 uncultured bacterium | reverse complement strand
CGTCCATTCAGAGTGCTGGCGGAAGACGCGGTCATGGGACCTGCCTCATCCGGCAAGCGGAGATGGAACGATCGGGCGCTGAATCCCGCGGCGGAGATAGTGAGAGCCCGGGTCACTTCCGCTGAACGCAGAAGTGTTTGAATCAGCTCCGAAGGGATCGTGTCGGTCTCACCTTGAGTATCGTAGACAATCCAGTCGGAGTCCCCCTCATCGGGATCGAGATACCCGCGCCCGTTGTAAACGATCAGGAGATCATTACCAGCCTGAATGCTACCGGCCAAATCACGCAGAGTCCGGATGATCTCGGACCGGGTTGCGCGTTCGTTATACAGCTCAAGGACTTGGGAGAATCCGAACCTGCTCTTGAGCGTCTCCGCTAGAGCCTTACAGTCATCGACATTCCCGGAGAGAGGAGGGTGGGATATGTACTGGTCAATTCCGATTAGTATTGCGGTCTGGGAGGATGCGCTGGCCGAAGGCAACGCTGGTGGAATCAAGGTGCACAGAACGGCCAAAATCAACGCGATTCTTGGGGGGGTCATTCCTAGTTCCCTCCTTTGTCAAGTGAGATCCGTTTTGTAATCATCCCTCGCAAACCACCCTTCGATCAAGGGATTTTTTGAGTTTTGCCGTGATCCTATGGATCACCGCGTTATTGAGACGGGGTTTTGAGGGGGAACTCGTCCAGAGAGGATTCCCATTCCACCTGGTTACCTGGTTCCCAGAATCGTGGGATGACAGCGGTGTGTCTCCTAGAGATGGATTCCGCTGACTCTCTACCGTAAGAATCCCTCCAGTCCATTTTTCCCCGGTGGAATTGCATTGAGCCGATTGGTTTCGTCTTGGCCTAGAATGACGTCGATTCTGTCACGCGCTGCTTTCGGAACCGCCGTGTGTGTTTATCGGTCCTTTGGCACCTGGGGAATCACATCCGGCCCGTTCTCAATCCCGGTGGTTTCTTCTGAGACGCTTCCTTTGGCCACCATCAAATACACCTCGAGCGTTATCTCCCAAAATCATGGTCCAATCCTGTCTGTCGATTAACAGTCAAATGTTGCAATTAAAGCCAACCTCTTCATGGTTTGTCTCTATATCGCTGATTAACTCAAGAGTGAAGGGGAAAATGTCAATTGACCAAAATACCTTTGAAAAATAAAAGACCATGAGGACTTGACGATCCACATCGTGAGTTTAATGATAGCGAAAGTTAAGCATGTTCATGTACCCAATGGGCGTGATTTAGAATTATCTCAATTCTACTACATCGAGATCACCTTACGACCCAGACCCGCATGGACACCTCATACACTACAGTGATACGCCACTGACAGGAGGGAATAATGTCTATAAAGTTGAGTGGTTTGCTACTTCTGTTTCATGCGTTTTTGGTACAATCACAGCCACATGTAATTACGGCCGAGGATGTGTGCCGTGATTACCCGGAAAAGGTCACGAGATTGTTTGATGCATTGGATCTCGAACGGGGAGAACTTACCTCAGTAAAAGCTGCTGTTGAAGTAAAGGACTGGCCCAACGCATGCAAGGCACTCTTGGATTACTATAGATCAAGTCCTTGGGTCGATAAAATGCGTGTGGAACGCATAATGCCTACCGATCAACGCGACCCCGGCGCAGATATGATACTCAACGATAATTACACGTTATATGAAGTGACAGCCAAAGTTCCGAGAAAATCCGATGGTGGCCTGGATTGGGAATATAATGGACCGTCTGGCGATAAGGAATGGGGGTGGGGCCTGAATCGTCAACTATGGATGAAGACCTTGTTGACTGCCTATTCAGGAACCGGCAACCTCATATACATTACCGCTCTCGATAATCTTCTCCGCGATTGGGTAACCAGCAATCCCTATCCCGCGGAAAAGAACAACACACCACAATGGCGCGGACTTGAGGTATTCATGCGTGTGGCCAATGCCTGGCCTGAGGTATTTTATGGCTTGCAGGAATTCCCTGAATTCACTCCCGCGGCACGACTTTTGATGCTCTCAAGCATTCCAGATCATGCGCACTATAACCGCAATTTTCATTCCGAGAGGGGAAATTGGATTACGATGGAATTGCGAGGGCTTGCGAGTGCAGCTGTTTATTGGCCGGAATTTAAAGACGCCAATGCATGGTTCGATCACGCAGCCAAACGTATCACACCGGAGCTGACAAACCAGGTGTATCCTGATGGAACCCAGAAGGAATTGACTTCGTCATACCACCGCGTGGCACTTTACAGTTTCGATAAATTCAGAAAGCTTGCGGAAAGCTCAGGATGTACGCTTCCAGAGGTATTTACATCGTGTGTTGAACGCATGTGGAACTATGTTGCCTATACGATGAATCCAGCAGGCTACGGACCACTCAACAATGATTCGGACCTTGATTTCGTTAGCGCTGAGGTCCTCACGCAAGCCAGCATATTTAACCGGTCTGATTGGATGTACATCGCGGCAAATGGAGCACAAGGCGAGAGACCGGCGGACCCGCCATCGATAGTTTTTCCCTGGGCGGGTCAGGTAGTCATGCGCAGTGGTTGGGATGCTGACGCGCAATGGGCTTTCTTCGATGCGGGTCCGTTGGGAATCGGACATTGGCACTTGGATAAGTTGCACCTGTCCGTGACTGCCTACGGGCGTGACATCCTGGTTGATAGTGGCAGATTTACATACCAGGCCGGCCCGTGGCGTTCCTACTTTACTGGTTCCGGAAGCCACAACGTCATCCTGGTTGACGGCCACAATCAAAAGACCTGCGAGATGGAATCGAAAGCACCCATGTGCGGCAGCTTCGCACTCAAGCCTGAATATGACATTGTCCGGGGTATTTTCGACAGCGGTTATGAGGATGTTAAGGGAAACGTTACACATGAGAGGACAGTGCTCTATGTACGAAATGGTTATTGGTTAGTTTTGGACCGGATTATAACGGACCGGCCTCATGAGATAACAGCTTTATGGCATTTTCATCCCTCATGTACTGTCGTGGCTGATGGACTTGCCGTGGCATCTATCGATGAAGGCCAAGGCAATGTACGTGTGATGCCGAGTTCCGGGATCGATTGGAAACAGGAAATCGTTAAAGGCAGAGAGAGCCCCACATTGCAAGGTTGGTGGAGCCGCACTTACAACATCAAGGAACCCAGTGCATGCGCCATCTACACAGCCCCGATAACGGGCCCTGTTACCTTTGCATGGCTGATAAAGCCAGCCAAAGGCACTGTACCCAAAGGTGTCGTAATATTGGAAGAATCTGAAGACACATTCGTTAAAATACGTGTAGAAATATCGGAACAACCATCGCGTACCTGGCGGATCCAATGGGAGAACAATGATATAGCAGTTGAATAATATCGCGTACCAGGATGACGCCAAGTACAAGATACAGAGAATGGGTAATCTCAATGAGATTTGTTTTTCAAAATAGCCACTTTCGCGGCTTAAGAATTGATCAATATATTCAGGTTATCTTCTGCTATAGCAAAGGTGATGTATGTATTTCAAATCATCCATCTTAAAACTATTGATTCTACTGCTTCTCGTTTATGCCTTCTACGATTGCAGGGGCGCGTCAATCAAGAATGGCTCAGCTTCAATTTCTGAGAAAGCAAAGACACTCATTTTTGAATCTTTGCCCATGCCCCTTGAGAGTATTCAACCTATTCAATCGATGGATGGCGAGATTCTTTGTAGAAACTACCCGCAAACCTTTGAATCAGCTCCCTGCATGCAAAGCTTCAAAAACCTCCCGGCAGTTAATGGCCTTTCAGGATACCAAGAGGTAATTAGAACTTTCTCAGAACTGATCTGCAACCCAAATTCACCGGTTCACTATTCAAAGATTCTCGGAATCGCCTACAGAGGGGGCGAGCCATCCAGCTCACGATTGATTGCAAGCAAGGATGAAGACGGTGTTGTTGATATATTTGCTGCATATTCATCTATCCTACCAGGACGCACGGCAAACGAATATACTTATGGTGTGCTGTGTGCAATGACCGACCCTTATCTGTTTGCATCAGCATTGGGCGGCCGGTATCCCTCAAGCCTAAAGAAGACAACCCTCTTGTCAGTTGGACCAGAAAATGAAAGAGATGGAATGCCTGCGTCATTTCGAACTCACATGCAAGGCGTAAATGTACTCATCTTTTCAGGATTCCAGATCGAAGCCGAGATTCGCCGCGTTATAATTGACGCCGAGGGAAAGAAAATTCAAATTATGATTCTTGCCGAGGCACATGAGATCAACATAATGAAGTGGATGTTACAGATAAAATTTGGTCTGACTGACCAAAGCGGTACAAGTTATGGTCTTGTATACAGCAGAGTACGAATAGGAACATCATTTTATAATACTTCTCTTGAAAAATTTACAAAAACAGTAGATGAAGAGCTTCAGATAATGTTTGAGACCACGCCAAAAGAGGATCCTGAACAGATCAAGCGAACCTGGAAATCGCACATGCAAAGCATGCGATAACAATCATTTTCAGATCCTCCGCATAGACTTATCAGATTCCCAGAGATCTTCAAAAAGAACTATGCCTGCGAAGGGTGCTCGAAAAGTGAGGTGCTTGAAGATCATTGCGCCAACTCACAGTCGATGTCTTGGAAGGCAATTCAGACCATAGTAACCTTGCGAGGGTGTATGGCTAAAGATATTACATGTGAGGTGGCTTCATGAGGCGTCTACTCGGGTTGTTCGTTGCGGATGTTGTCCTGGTTATCCTCTTGGCTGGGGTGGGCCAGGCCACAAGGCAGATCCCTCCCCGGGGACCCATTCCAGAACGGCCCGCTATCCGCATCAATCCTACAAGCGTGGCTCCTGTAGTCGATGGATCGCTCAACGATCCATGTTGGACTTCTGCAGTGTCAATCAGGCAGTTCAATCTCTCATATGAATCCCGCTACTGCCCCTATCAGACTGTTTGCTCACTGACCTATGACAACGAGAATCTGTATACAGCTCTTCATGTATCTGATCCGGATCCGTCAGTCGATCCCTGGCTGCCGTATCCGACTGACCGGGATGCGAATGTAGCGGAGCTGCTCATCGCAGCGCCTACTAAAGAAATGTACTACAAGGTGGCGATTGACAGTGAGGGGTATTTGATCACCACCCAACCCATGGGAAAGACCGCGGAATGGCATGTGAGACCAAGCGCTGTGATGAATCGTACAGAGGATGGATGGACAGCGGAATTCCGCGCGCCCTTTGAAGGTGTGGACCTTCCACGCCCCCAGCCTTCGGCGTCCTGGCGCATAAACATAGGCTGGCGGACGCGGAAATGTACCAACTATACCGCCTGGGCAGTGACCCATGCGTGGTTCTATGAGCCGCAATACTTCGGCGATCTCTACTTCGGTGGCCCGAATGCCCTGACCGCGGAGTTGAAAGGCGTTACTCCACCACAGGTGGGTTTGAACCAATTACCTCTCGTGATCACCAACCATCGTGAAACGTCCACACCCTGTGAGGTGCTGGTTTCGCTTGATCAGGTTGGTTTGGAAGGTTCCAGAGTTGTCTTTCATGAAATTACCGAGGTGGCCTCCAGCGGCGCTGTGGAAGTGGCTGCTGGCTACCACCTTCCCGATGGGATTTCCGGCGTGGCAACCGTGGCGGTGCGTGAGAAGGGATTGAGCGAGCCATTGCTGAGGCAATCAATCCCTATCGATGTCGCGCCAAACCGCGAAGTTTTCCGGTGGACCGAGGCTGTCCTTGCCACATTGCCCCCGAAGACAGAGGGATTTCTCTCCAATGAGAGGTCCAGGATTTCCGATGCGCTCCAGGCGTTGCGCTCTCAAGTATCCTCGGACAACCTTTCACCACAGGAGTGGCAAGCCTTGGCAAACCCCCTGGAAAGGCTCCATGGCCAGGCGTCCAAGCTTCTGTGGTGGGCCGGCCAGGGGTCCGTCCTTGACGGGGCCGTCTTCGCCGTCGGCAGCGTATCTAGCCTCCGAAAGGTTTTGCGAGATCAAGCTTATCAGGGGGCACCCGCCCATGTCTTGTCGCTTTCCGCGGCGCGAAATGAGTACGAAGGTGTGCAGATCCTCCTGATTCCGTTGGGACAGGATCTTGAGGGGGTTGAAATAGAGACGGCGCCTCTTGCTGGGCCAGCGAACGCCGTCATCCCCAAGGAGAATATCGAAGTCTTTTGGACAGACTTTGTGGAGAGCAGGCCCCCGCGTTACCCCATAGAGTACGTTGGTTGGATCGCGGATCCACTCATTCCGATGGAGAAGTCCCCGCGGCGGGTACCGGCAAATGCAATCCATCAGCCGTTGTGGGTAACAGTCCATGTTCCCAGCGGCATTCCCGCTGGTGTGTATACTGGAAACCTGACTGTCCGAGCTTCCGGAGGCGCATGGCCTTTAACCCTTCGCCTGCGCGTATATGGCTTCGACCTGCCCATCCGTCCGGTTCTCCGTACTTCCATGTGGTTGAACCCGAGCCGCATCAAAGATTGGTACGGGTGGGATGAAATTCCCGGGAATGTGCTGAGAAAAGAGATGGAGTTCCTGCTCGAACACCGCATCAATCCGGCCTGGTTTGGACCAGTAGGAAGCGATGAAGACATCAACTGGCAGATTGACCATGGCCTGAACCTCGTGATGCTCGGAACTGCTACAGAGTGGCCCCTT
Source organism: uncultured bacterium (assembly GCA_964581845.1). Classification (GTDB taxonomy): domain Bacteria; phylum Hinthialibacterota; class Hinthialibacteria; order OLB16; family OLB16; genus OLB16. The sequence goes on along the minus strand of CAZORO010000009.1, from coordinate 22,520 downwards.
CAAAAGGAGCCGGAGGAGCAGATCAGCCGTTATTATAATTTCTTCAAAGAACGCGGGCTACTCGACTTGACCTTCATTTACGGACAGGACGAACCAAGTCAGCCAGATTATCCGAAGGTAGCCGAGACTCTGAGGGGCGTGGCGGAACGCTTTCCTGGAGTGCAGCGCGTGTGTACTGCATTTCCCCCTGTTCCAGAGTTGGAAGGTTCCGTGGACACATGGGTGGTGGGGCCAAACCTCTTTGATCAGGATGCCGTGGCTGGACGATTGCAGGCTGGAGATGAGCTTTGGCTCTATCTTTCGGCGAGCGTGCGCCGCCCCTATGTAACCCAGTTATACCTGGACTACTCCGCTCTGGAGCACCGTCTTTTGGGATGGTGTTGTTGGAAATACGGCGCCATTGGCTTTCTCATCTGGGGGATCAATGAATGGGAATCGAATAACAAGCCTTGGTCAGGCCGGCCCGATATCGATGATGCAATCCGGGAAGGCAAACGCTGGCCCAAGGTTCCATGGAACACATGGACCTACCTCAACTGCAACGGTGACGCGCAGTACATCTACCCGGGACCGGATGGCGAATTCTGGAGTAGCGTCCGAATGGAGATTATCCGTGATTCCTTCGAGGACTATGACTACCTGGCATTGTTACGGGATGCGTGTGCAGGACTTGTGGCAACGCACACGATGGGAGGACAAATGCTTGCGGCCGAAACAGATGCGCTTCTGACTATCGGTTCTTCATTGATGAGCGATCTGACTGAGGCAACAGATGATCCCGATGTGCTTCTACAACAGAGGAACCTTGTCGCGGAGCAGTTGGAGAGAATCCATCAGGTGCATTTTCCCTCTCAATCACCGCCCTAGATTGGCCCGTCTGTAGGTCGGCTGGTCCGATCTGGTAGTGCCGGAATTATCGTATCCCCCGACTCTTTTGCGTGGGAAGGAAGACATGGAGAAAATCATCGTGGATCTGATTCTTTCCCCCTTTTCCGCTGGCCTTTTGTCAGGCCATGATACCACCTTCTTCTGGAACCTTGGGGGAGAGCCATTCGAGAGTCTCATGTGTTCTCCTCGAGTGGACCATCCCATGGCCAGATCCGAATGAGTTATTTGGGGAAAATGGGGAATGGCGGAGAGGCCGGGATTCGAACCCGGGGTAGAGTTATTAGCCCTACGACGGTTTAGCAAACCGCTGCCTTCAGCCGCTCGGCCACCTCTCCACTGCGATCATGTTCGGAAAAAGCCCGGTATAAGTCAATCCATTCCTCTGTTCCTCCCCCATTTCCCCAGGCATCATGTTGGATACCACGGTTGAGAAGGTAGTTGGAAGGATTCCCCTCACTCACCATCCCTGCGCGGGATCGGGACATACCCCTTGGGCCGGATAAGCTTCCTCTCCGGGAAGATATCGCTGCTCTTGTAAGGTCCAAAGAGTCCCAGGAAGGTGGTGGTCTTGAAGTAGGTGTCACCATGAACAGCTGGAATCTGCCAGACAAGCTCCTTGCTTATGGGATCCCGCCCGATGAACTCAAGACGGCAGTAGCCCTCCTGCAGGTTGCTGTTGTAAAGCGAGATTCCCCCAATGGAGGATGGCACTTCCGGGTGAGCGGTGACAAGGAGTGGGATACCGAAATTCGAGACCCAGATATCCGTACCCACCGCACGCACAAGAACGGTCATCTCCACATTGGCACTGGTCGTGTCCTCCACCAGGCTGCAATGATAGCGGGAGAGCTCCCGCTCAATGGCCGTCTTGATGAAGGGGTACTCATCCTGCTGAACCCCGACCATGTCGATCTTGATTTTTTGCCCCTGGAGAGTCTTCCAGCGGACCGTGTTCACCGCTCTATGGACCGCCTCGGTCACCAGGTACTGCTCTGTCGCGGTTCGTCCATGAATCTGGCTGGTAATGGTGGCGCAGCCACTCAGCAGAATGGGAAGCAATGGGATAATTAGGGCACGGCAGTCACGCATAAGAAGTCAAAATACCACAATCAGGCCAAGGTAAGGAGGCATGAGATTTCACCCTTGAGAGACGTTTCTAGTGGAGCATCTATTCATCGTGCCTTACGATTATGGAGTTGCACGGGGATAGGCCATCCATCCCAAATATGGTAAAAAGTCGACGTCCGTAATCGGAGAATATCCATTTCTTAACCGGGGAAAGTCTCATGGAAGACCCAAAGCTGGAAAATGACATAGCCCATGTCAAGGAGCTGATCCAAATCTGGCAAACCTACTACAAGCTCCTGCTCGCGGCTTTCGATAAAGAAAAGAAACTTCCTCCCAACGCCGACGAGGAGTTTCAGAGGATCAAAACAGTGGTCGCTCAACGCCATGACCACTTCGCCTCGGTAATCCGGAAAGATCACTATGTCGCGCAGAATATCCTGCAGATGGTGAAACGAACCATATCGATCTTCGACTTCGAGAAATCCAGCTCCGTGGCGGTCGACAAGACCCTTATCGAGTGGCAGGAGGCTAACATCCTTCTATTTGAAACCCTGGGGTCGCTAGAGTACAAGAAGCATGAGCTCTCCAAAGTCAGTGAGTCCGAGCACAAGAAAGAGCTTGCAAAACGTGCCCGCCAGGAAAAAATTGATAAGATCCGGGGAAACCCCCAGCTTTACATGGCGATCAAGGTCACGATCACCGTCGCGGCCATCCTCGGTTTTTGGTTTTCGCCATTAAGAGACATGGTCGCGAACATCCCCTTTGTGCACAAGAGAATCAATGACTTTCGTCAGGTCTTCGGCATGAAGGCTCTGGATGATCAGGGCAATGCAGTACCAGATGGTCCTTCCGAAGACGCCAAGGAGAAAAAGTAATCCCGCTGAGAGCGGGTCTCCAGGTCAACCTGGCCGTTTAGAGAATAGAAATTACACTGGTTTCGAACCTGTGTTCACTCACTTCATTCCTTGGTTCGTAAATTTCATCCGGCGCCAGCGCCTTGAAACGCTCAGGCGTTGGGGACGTTGCCTTGGAATCCTGGCCTATTACCTTGCACGCCCTGGACGTAGAACTGCTTTATCAAATTTGGAAAAAGTCTACGGTAGCACCCTCACCCCATCGGAAAGGATCAGGATCGCCAAGGCAAGTTTTGTCAATCTGACTCTCACGGTTCTCGAGTCTTGCTATGCTCCCCGTTTCACCGCGCCGATGACGGATCACATTGATGTATTTGGAGCGGAGCTGCTGTTTGCCGCTCATAGGGAAGGGAAAGGGGTTCTCTTTTTGGTACCCCACATGGGGAACTGGGAAGTATCCTCACGTTTCATGACAGAACACCTGCCCGTGGTTAACGCGGTTGTACGTCAACAGAAACCTCAATGCGTGGCGAAACTCCTCCAGGAGATCCGTGCTCACAACGGAATCCGCGAGATCGATAACCGTAATGCTCTGAGACCTTCCCTGGCGGCCCTCAGGCGGGGTGAGACTGTCATCATGATGATTGATCAACACATGTCCCGTGGCGCGGTAGAGGTCGAGTTCTTCGGTCTTCCCGCGATGACCTCGGCCGCTCCCGCGCTCCTGGCCATGAGGACTGGATGCGCGGTTCTCTTTGGGGCTTGCTTCCGTCTGGCGAATGGTAGGTTTGGGGCTGAGATGCGTGGTCCTGTCAAAACCGTGGTGACAGGAGACAGAGATCATGATCTGCGTGAGAATACTCAAAACTATGTTCGAGTTCTTGAAGATCTGGTAAGAGAACACCCCGAGGAGTGGATGTGGATGCACCGGCGTTGGCGGATTCCCAAGAAGACCAGGCTGGACACGGCGGAGTAAACAAGCGATGGAAGCCCTTGCCCGTCCCATCATCCGCTTCATCCAACGGCAACCGCTGGAGAGGGTCCGTGGCTGGGGGCGTTTCCTGGCTAAGCCGGTCTACCTCTTGGCGCGGGGCCGCCGGAGAACCGCGCTGGAGAATCTTGAATTGGCCTATGATGGCACAATCCCGCCTGAGCAGAAACGGCGGATTGCCCATGATTGTTTCGAGAACCTGATCCTTACTAGCTTGGAGTTCGTTTACTCACCCGCGCTGGGCCCCAACTTCACCGATTATGTCGAATTGGTGGATGTCAAGAACTACTGGGAGGCTCACCATCGTGGCAAGGGTGTGCTTGTCATTGTTCCTCACATGGGTAACTGGGAGTTGATTGGACGGTTCTACCACTTTGGAGGAATCACGGCCCATGCCGTGAGCCGGAAGCAGCGTCCGGAATGGGTCGCGCGGTTGGTCAGCGAGACAAGGAGGGCCAATGGTCTTCTTGAGATCGATAAACGCAATGCGTTACGTCCCGTAATGACGGCGCTGAAGAGGGGAGAGACTGTCAACCTCCTGATCGATCAACACGCCCGCAAAGACGCGGTCAAAACCACCTTCTTTGGTAAGCCAGCCATGACGGTGGGTTCCGCCGCGCTTCTAGCTCTCAGAACCGGTTGTAGCGTGGTTGTGGCTGCCTCCTTCCGCCGTCCAGACCGTGGCATTGGTGTGGTGGTCAGCGAGATCATCGAAACCATGCAAACTGGTAATCGTGAGCAAGACATTCTTACCAACACACAACACTACGTCGATGTGATCGAGCGCTATGTGAGGCAGTATCCTGGCTGCTGGATGTGGATGCACCGTCGCTGGCGTGCTTGAAAATCACCGGGCAGCATTCGTGGAGGGAGCGGATGGATTCCCATTCCTCCACAGACTGACAAGACTTTCCCATTCCCCCGCGTAGTCCAGTTGAAGGAAGAAGAGGAGATCCGCCAGGAGCATCATGTAGGATATGGGCGATGCGGAGATGAGGCGGATTTCGTATCCATCCCGTGGACGGTTCAGCGAGAACTCGATGGGGGCTATTTCCTTGTCCCAATTCATTTGTAGCCAATCCATATCGTCTTCGTCGTTCTCTCCTGCCAATAGGACATCCCAACGGAGAGGAATGAGGAGTAGATCTGGTGAAATTAATCCCGCCAGGATGGTCTCACGTGCCAACTCGGTGAAATGTTCCTTGAGTTGTTCTGCATCCGGAGGTGGTGAGGATTCCTTCGGTGTGTCCCCGAAAAGAATCCGGTCCTCGACCACACGCGAGTTCAGGTCTTCACCCAGTTGCCCCAGATTGTCCAGAAGGCCCCCCAATCGTTGGGAGAGTTCCTCACTCACGGGAGCCGGGGCATTCGCCACCGCGACCTTCCTCTCCACCGCACCTCCCACTTTCCATAACGTTGGCTGGTTGCCCTTTCCTTCTGGCACCTTGACGCCAACCGCGAAGGGACGGTCGACTGTACCCGGGTCCACCTGCATCTCCTTGATCAGGTCAAGTCCTCCACCAACCACCACCAAGTCTGGATTCAATGGAATGGAGTCCAACAAGTCTGGATTGATGGGGCGAAAGGGGGATTCTCCAGCCCAGGGAATAAGATTCTTGGCCTTGAAACGGACCTCCAGCCCCATGGGAAGTTTCTGGAGAGAGATCTCAATCCGTTCGATACCTATCCGTCTGAAAAAGTGTTCTGGAGTATCCCCAGGTCTCCTTCCCCGCTCCGGAGATGCCACTTCGGGACGCCAACCAATGATCGCATCGGGCTGATGGGCGGAGGGAGGTTCCGGGGGGATATCCAGGCTCTCCAGATAGCCTTGGATGAGAAACAGGTTCGGGGAAATCAGAAGATGACGCTCCCCCTTGAGGAGATGGATCTGACGGCCAGGCAGGATTAACGAAGTGAGTGGAAAACCCCTGAGTCTCCGCTCGCTCACCATACCTCTGGATGGTGAACAAGAGGCGATCATGTCGTTCGCAAGCAGATCCACCGCCTTGTGGTCCATTAGCTCCAGGCCAAACATCCACACAGGTTGCTCCACATCCCAGGTGTGCCTTGATGGCCATTTCGCCACGAGGAATTCATCCACTACTGGTGCAAAGCAGATCCTGAAAATGGCTGCCATGGCGAAGTCCATTGAACGGGAGAGATATTCGAGAATGGCGATGGAGGGCGGGTTCTGGGTTAGGCTGCCACGAGCGGAATTGACAAGGAACTGATTCCACGCAGCGGGACGGACACGCAGAAAAGCTGTGGTTCTCGAGTTGGGAATACGGCTTAAGTCAATCTCACCGCTAACGGATTGTGGTTGGCCTAAACGAATAGCTGCGGAACCGGGCATCGCTGTTATCATTAACAGAATGACAGGCAAGCACCATCTCAGAGGGGTAAGGCTCATACAGCCCTTTTGATCGTTCATAATCCGGCCAACACGGATTCCCTATCAGCTGGTCCAGGAGTTGCACTCCGGCCTCACCAGCTGGTTCAGGAGATGCACTCCTGGACCGGGCCCTCCTGGGCGAGTTAATGCTGAGCGAGCTGGCTGAGGGGTTATTCTCAAAACAGATTCATTTCCTCCCGTCCCGCTCTCTGGGTCCCTCCGGAACCTGGGCTGGAAGGGAGTGGTTTACCTCCTTGGGGGGGGTAATGGTGCATTAGGAATCGATTGATACTGTACCCCCTGCAAGGAGTTCATCTGATCATCTACATACTCTTCAGGCCATTCTCCATTGATAAGATCCATCTTGCGTAACACCGGTGACCTCGATTTTCTACTGGCCATCTCGGTCGCCATGAACACATCCGCCCTGCTGTTGAGGATGTAGGGAGTGATGAAGGTCAGGAGCTCCACCTTCTCCGAGGATCGGGAGGTATTCGTAAACACCTTGTCTCCCACATAAGGCAACCTGTTGAGGAAGGGAACTTTGTGAACCGTGTCAGCGTGTTTCTCGGAGATGACACCCGCAAGGACCGCTGTATGGTGGTTTGTCACTTTTAATTGGGTTTTGAACTCACGGTCAGTGAAGGTGTAGGCCATACCATTCAAGGGGGCAATGGTGGGGTCAATGGCTCCGTCTTTCAGTTGGATGTTGAGGCTGACCATGGTTGCGGAATTGATGTGGGGCGTTACCTCGAGTGTGAGACCGAGTTCTTCGTATGTAACCGAAGTTGTGGTGGTGCCACCGGTGTTGCTAATGTCAGTGATCGTGGGTGTGCGTGTACCCACTCGTACAAGAGCTGGCCGGTTATTCTCGGTAAGGATTCCGGGCCTGGATTGGACATTAAGGTTCCGATTACTATCGAGGAAGTTGATGACCGCATTGAACTCAGTCCGGTTCAAGGAGAAGAACTGGAGGTTATCTGCCGCGGTGTTGAATAAAGAAGTTCCGTAACTGTCGGAGTCGAAGAACTCACTGCGGTCATTATCGAAGGTGAGGACTTCGGTGTTTCCAATGGAAATCTTGCCCACATCTCCCGTGATGGGATCGACACCCCACTGAATCCCCTGATCGCAGTCATCTCCCAAAGTCACCTCGACAATTAAGGTCTCAAGCAGAACCTGGGCGGTTGGAGCATCCAGGGATTCAATCAACTTTTCGACCGAGGGACGGTACATTTCGGGTGTGATGACCAGCAGTGAATTGGTTCGAGTATCGGCTTCAATCCGCACCTTGCCGATCAGGTTGCTGAATGAACCACCTGCTCCACCGCCACCGCCACCACCACCGAAATAGTCATAAAAGAAGAATCTCCTCCGGCTGCTTTCAGCGTTTTCTTCGGGCCTGAAGAGGTCAGTCAGGAGTTTCTTGAGATCCTGTGCGAGGGCATTTTTAACTGGGATGATGTTGGTTCTCCCCGACTGAACCGAGGGCTTGTCCAACTCCTTGAGCATCTGTTCGATCACATCGAAGGCTCTCGGCGAGGAGGCCATGACAATGATCGAGTTGGTGGTTACATCGGCGGTGACACGCACCTTACCCGACAACCCGCTGATGGAGGTCTCTTGTGGGTAGCCGTAATACCATCCGCTTCGATAGTCGGTATCGCTAAAGAGGTTTTGCAGGGTCTGGGCCAGAGTTTCGGCCTCGCCATTCTCGATGTGGTAGACCTTCGGGCCCTCCAGATTGGGGGCCTGGATGTCCAGGGCGTCGATCAGGTCGGCCACCTGGTTCATGTCCTGCGGTTCCGCGGTAACAATCAGGGCATTCAACCTTTGATCGGCGATGATGGTTACTTGGCCTTCGGTGAGTGTCTCGGTACGGCGTCCACCAAAGTAATCATAGTAATCGTAGTAACCACGGCGGCGTCCACGGCCTGTGTCCGTACCCGGCGCGAAAAGACCCTGTAAACGTTCCGCGAGAACACTGGCGTCGGCGTTCTCCAGCTCGAAAATTTCAACCACTCGTTTCCGGCCTTCACGTGTATCGAGTTCTTTGATAATCCGCCGTACCCATTCCATGTCGCGCGGGTCAGCAATCACCAAAAGCGCATTAGCCCAGGTATCCGGCACAACTTTCGCGGGTGGCCCCATGCGTGCGGCGGTTTGAGCGAAGAGCTGGCCAATTTCCGTAGCCAGATCCGAGGCCCGGGCGTATTCGAGGAAGAAAACCTCTGGTTTCCGGTCGGAGAGAGACTCTGCATCGAGCTCCTTCACGATCCGTCCCAGCTGATGGACTTCATCGCTGGAACCGATGATGACGAGTGAATTGGCCTCGGGATCGGCATAGGATTGAAGCGGTGGTTTGTTTTTGCGCCCACGTTGGGCGGTGAATTGACTGATGATCGTTGAAAGGGGCTGGGCGAGGGCGCCAGCCTTCGAGTTCACAAGCGGAATCACCTCGGAGGCAAGATCCTCCGGACGGCTTTCCTGATCGAGTTCACGGATGATTTCGGTAAGTTTTTGAACATTCGCGTCCGTATCGGCGATGATGATGGAGTTCGAGTCAGCGTGGGCTGCGATCGCGGCTGTTTGGTTCATCGTCATACGTAGTGATTGTACTAGCTGAAGTGCATCGGCATGTTTCAGCTGGAGAATATGCACCCGCCGCAACCCGCCCTCGGGGGAGTCCAGAGTCTTGATCATCTGTTCGATGATGGCCCGGTCAGCTGGACTGGCCAGCACCAGCAAAGCATTGTTCTCGGCGTTAGGAACAATCCTCGCGGCATTGGGCCCGATGCTGATCTGGGCCATGATCTGCGAAATCTGCAATCCAACCTGCGTGGCTTGGGCATTCTCCAGGAAATAAGCCTGGGGTTCACGCTCACGCAGGTTGTCCTTGTCGAGTTCCGCAAGAAGGGAGGTCAGCTGTTCCACCTCATCCGTGGGGCCGATGATCACCACCGAGTTGGTGCTGGCATCGTCGGTTACACGGGTCAGGGGCCGTTGCTGACGTCCTTTGCGGACGGAGATATGCGCCACAAAATCGCTGAGGGTGTTTTCCACCTCCCGTGCGTCTGTGTTACGCAGTGGAATCACCTTCGTGATGAGCTCTCCCTCGATACCTGGAGTATCCAGTTGTGTAATGAGCTTACCCAGTTCCTCGATGTTGGCGGAGGTGTCGGTGTAGACGATGGAGTTGGAGGGAACATCAGCGAAAAGTTTTGCCTGCGGTCCCGCCACCACACGGACATTAGCCACTAGGGCTTGAGCATCGGCGTTCTTGAGACGGAAGACACGGGTTTCGACCCCTGGAGTCTCAGTTTGGTCAAGGGTCACCAGGAGTTCCTCGGCACGCAGGATGTCGGCTTTGGGGGCCATGACAATGAGCGAGTTGGTCTCGGCATCAGCCAGCACGCGCGGCATGTTGGTGCCCTTGCGGTCCAGTGCCAACAGCTGCTCAAGGATCGGAGCAATTGTCGCTGCCTTGGCTTTGCGCAAGGGGATGATCTTGGGTTCCCGCTCGAAGAGGGACTCCGCGTCGAGTTGTTGAATAAGCCCCATCACGAGATCGACCTCATCCGTGGGGCCATAGATGATCAGCGAGTTCGAGGCCGTGTCCATCATCACCTGGGTCATGGGCTGAGTGAGCCCTTTGGATTGCGCCTGGTAGCTGATGAACTGCTGGAGCGGCTGCGACAGCGTGGTCACCGAGGTGTTCTCCAAGCGGCGTATTTTGGAGATCACTTCACCCTTGGCTAGATCGATCTGGTCGATGAACTGCTTGGCTCGTTCCAGGGATTCGGGAGTATCGGTCACAATCAACATGTTGGTGCCCGTCTCCGCGAACGCCTTGCCACGTACTGATAGGATCGGTGGACCGAGATTCCGTGCCAGGTTCGCTGCCGAGGCACGTTTCAGGTCATAGACTCGTGTTTCCAAACCGCCTGCCTCTGGCACATCAATCTTCTCAAGGATGGATTCGAGCCGTTTCACATCACGCTCGGGCGCGATTAAAATGAGCGAATTCGTGGTTGGTTCGGCGATGAGCGCGGAACGGTAACCGGCGATATTCGACTGAGCCACCATTTGAGACATCTGTCCAATAAACTGTGTGGCTTGAATATACTTGAGAGTGAAAATACGCGGTTCACGCCCCGCGATCTCCTCGGTATCCAGCTTGGTGATCAACGCCTCGATGGTGGTCACCTCATCCGTGGGACCGAAGATGATGACGGCATTGGTGGAGGGTTCGGCGTAAACGCCTGACCTGGGCTGGGTTCGTCCTTGACGGCTGGCATGAAGGGTCAGGTATTGTGTGATCGGGGTGACCATGGAGATCGCTTGCCCATACTCGAGCTTACGGATCCGCGCGGTGATACCGCCACCTTTCTGTCCCAGTTCCTTAACCACCTTGCCAATACGCTGGATGACATCGCGGGTGTCGATCACCACCAGTGAGTTGGTGGAGGAATCACCGACGAGTTCACCTTGAGGGCCTGAAAGGGCTTTGAGATAAGTGACCAGCTGGGTTGCGCTGACTCCCTCCACTGGGAAAATCTCGACTTCCAGCCCCGCCGCGTTGGGAATGTCCAGCTTGGCGACCAGCTCATCCATGCGTTGCAGGTCGGTATCCGAGCCGATGACGATCAGCGAGTTGGTGAACTGATCCGAGAGCACCGTAGTTTGAGCCTGGCCCGCAGTGGTACGGGCTGTCCGGAACACATCCCTGAGTTGGCTAGCGAGCTGCATCGCCTTGGTATATTTCAGGAAGAAGAGACGGATCTTACCTCCCGCTTTACCGGCTGTTTCGAGCTGGTCCACCAAATCCAAGGCCGGTTTCACCTCCTCGGTGGGCCCGATGATGATGAGAGATCCCGAGGTGGGCTCGGAATAGGCATACATCGATTGACGGTTTTTCCCCTTTTTGGTCATCATCTGACTTGACATGTGGTTGATAAGGGAAACCACATTCGAGGGTTCGATCTGACGCAACATCCGGACTTCGGTCACCCACTCGCCGATAGCTCCCGAAGTGTCCAAGTCCGCCACGATCTTCTCAAGGCGTTGAACTTCGGGCGTGATGTCACGGATGAGAACCGAGTTTGAGTTGGTGTCATAGGTGACAAGCCCGCGTGGTGATTTAAGCGCGGAGATAGCACCATATACACTTGCAGCTGGCGCTGTCTTGAGTGGGATGATCTTAGTGGCCAGGTTCTTGGCATCGTCGGTATCAAGTGTCGCGATGAGCTTCTCCAACCGCTCCAAGGATGCCGTGGTATCACGAATGACAATGGAGTTTGAAGCGTTATCGTAGGTCACATAGCCGCGCGGTGATTTGAAGGTATAAGCCGGTAAATAGACACTTGAGGCCGGAGCTGACTTAAGTTTGATAATCTTGGCGATCAGGTCTCCACCGGTGTCGGGAACATCGAGCTTCTCCACAAGCGAACGAATTCGGTCCACATCACCCGGCTGAGCAAGAACGATGAGGATATTGAGGCGGTCGTCATTGATGATCTGTGCCGAGGCTCCCCCCTTGGCCATGGAGGGCATCAGCTGCCGGATGACATTCGCCACCGTGGAAGCAATAGCGTTCTTGATCTGAAAGAACTCAGGCTCCTGACCTTGCCATTGAAGTTTGTCGAGTTCATTGGCGATGCGGACGATGTCTTTGACATCATCCTCGCGGCCAATGGCGATGATGGCCTGAGTGGAGGGGTCCACCGATACCATCGGACGCCCGCGTTGTTGGGTTCCCTTAGCGGTCGACATGCGTTCTACATATTCGGAGACAGGGGTGTAGATGGCGTAGACATTGGGCGTCTTCACCTGGACCACACGCACCACAAAATTTTCCTTGCTTTCGGCTGTATCCAGCTTCTCGATGATGGGCATGACGCGGGTGATGCTGTCAGTGCTGTCAAGGATGAGCAGGCTGTTGGTCCGGTAATCAGGGACAGCCTTGCCCGCCTCGGAAAGGAGTTGTTGGATCATGGAGTACAGGGTCGAAGCCTCAGCATTCTCAAGCTTCACCAGCTTGTGGGTGAGCAAGCCCGATCCTGGCACATCCATCGCCTTCACGATTTCCTGGATCTTGGAGGCATCGGTCGGTGAACCAGCCACGATCAACATGTTGAGACGGGTATCCGGCATGATCCTGGGTGGATTCTGCTGGCTGGTCAGATTGGGCGTGATGGTACTGAGCCGGCTCGCGACTTGAGCCGCTTCTGCATTCTTCAGGTAAATGAATGTAGGTTTCGTGTCGGCGAAAGGCACCTTGTCGAGCTTCGTCGCGAGATCCAGCAGATCCTTCACCTCTTGCCTCTCACCGAGAAGGATCAGGTTCGATGTGTAAGGATCAAACTGGACAATCGCCTTGGCTCTGGTTTTCCCTTTCTTCTGTGCGAGCCGTGAGGCGTACTCACTCAATGTGTTATAGAGATAGTAAACATAGGCTGATTCAGCTTTGTAGACCTCAAGGGTCATATCCTCGGTACCCTCGGCGGTGTCAAGCTGCTTGATGAAAGGCATCAGACGTTCCACATTCGCCTTGGTGTCGAGGATGATGAGGCTATTGGAACGGTAGTCGGAATAGATCTTTCCGGCACCTGTCATAATATAGGAGAGGGTGCTGGAGAGACTGGTAGCCTCGGCATTCTCAATCTTCACGATGGTGGGCTCGAATGTCTCGCTACTAGGAGAATCCAACCCTTCGATGAGGTCCACCACTTTGGTCACATCGGCGGGTGAAGCCGCGACCAAAAGTGAATTCATCCGGGTATCCGGAATGATGACCGGTGGGGTTTGCTTGTTGGTGATTGTCGGAATGACCTGGTTCAACTGCGAATAAACTTGTGTAGCCTGAGCGTTCTTGAGTTGGATAATCCGGGGTTTGGAGTCCCCAAGGGCCACCACATCCAATTTATCCGCTACTTCCAACAACTGTTTGACGTCATCTTTCTTCCCAAAAAGAAGAATCGAGGAGGAGGTGGGTTCATAAACCACACGTGCCTTGGTTTTAGCTTTGCCACGGAATTGCGCCAGTTGATTGGAGAATTCATTCAAGGCGCTATACACATAATACACACTCGCAGACTTCAGATTCTTGACCTCAAGGACAATGTCCTCACCTTCGATGGGCTGATCCAGCTCCTTGATAATCCTCACGGCCTGCTCGATGGCGGCAGTCGAGTCACGGATGATCAGACGGTTGGCGGCATCATCGGGATAGAACACCGCACTCGTGGTTGGCATCAGACTCCGGATGGCCCCGGCGATGGTCGAAGGAGTCGTATTCTCAATGGGGATCATCTTGATTGTCTTGGCTCCAGCCCCCTCGCTGTCGAGGATATCAATCCACTCTTCCAGACGTGCTTGGTCCTCGGGCCGCGCGGAGACAACCAGCGCGTCCAAACGGGGTAGCTGCACCAGCTGCGGGGCTGAACCGGTTGGATATGCGGCGGTTACCAATTGGGACAAGTCGGAGTAGAGCTGCGCGGCAGTGGTACGCTTGGGGTAGATGATGAGCGGCTTGGAGTCGCGCCGGGTGGTTTGCTCCACCGCGGTCATGACCGAAACCACATAGGGCAGCTGCGCCGCTGGACCGTGCATCGAGATGGAGCGGGTGAGCGGGTTGACCTGATAGGTCACACCCGGCTTGTCACCAGGTTTACCCTCCAACGCTACCCGCCGCGCCAGGAAGGAGCTCGCGGCTTTGATCAGATCAGCAGGCTGAGCCAGGTTATAAGCGAATTCCTGTGTGGTCAGGTTGGTGGTCTGGGCGCGTGGAATGTCGATCTCGGTGAGGATCGTTGTCAGCGCGGTGATCTCCTCTTGCGGGCCGCGCATGACCAGATTGCGGTTGACCGGATCCACCCGGAAGGTGGTGATGGGTTCATATTCCGGACGCCCCTGATCCTTGAAGTATTGCTTGAGGCGTGACTGAGCGATTGGAATGACTTCCTCAGCCGATGCATAGGTGATAGCTCTTGAAGAAAGAACAAGCGGTTTATCCAAATTATCGAGGATCGGGAACAGGAGATCCAACTCAGCCGGCGGCCCACGGAAAATGACAATCGAGGGGTTGAATTCCTCGCGCTGCCAAGTGGTGGCCGTCCTGTAAGAAGTGTTCCCTTCCTCGGCCATCTGCCGCACCAATCTTTCAAGCGCGCCTGGAATGGCTTCCTCCGGCCTGGCGCTATAAAACTGGCGTGTCCGCTTGGTGAGCGGTTTATCGAGTTGATCGAGGATTGGGAACAGACGGTCCAGCTCGGCGGGGGGGCCTTTGAACACCAGGATTGAGGGGTTGAACTCCTCGCGCTTCCAGGTGATCGAGGGACGGATATCGGGTTGGCCCTCTTCCTCAAAACGCTTCACCATCCGTTCGATGGCGGCGGGGATGACCACCTCTGGGGTCGCTGAATAAATCGGACGTGTACGCTCTACCAAAGGTTTATCGAGCTGATCCAGCAGAGCAGCAAGACGTGTGAGCTCCTCCTCTGGACCTCGCATGATGATCATCGCCGGATTAAGCGGGTCACGCCGCCAGGTAGTGACTGGTTTAGGCTTAGAAATGCCCTCATGGAGATACTGATCCACGAGGAGATTAAGAGCCTCCGGGAAAACCTGTTCAGGATGCTTGAAGAACCGGCGGGTTTGTGTCGTTACCGGCTTATCCAATTGATCGAGAATGGGAAACAGCAGGTCGAGTTCCTCGGTGGGACCCCGGAAGACCATCATAGAGGAATTGAATGGATCGGTTTTCCAGGTGATGGAGTGTTTATATCCGGGGCGTCCGCTTTCCGCATAATCCTTGAGCAGATGTTGGATGGCCTCATCCACAACTGTCCGTGGATCGGCATAGTTGAGTTTGCGTGAACGGGTAGTGCGGGGTTTGTCGAGCTCATCCAGGACTGGCATCAGCACGTCCACCTCGGCGGCTGGGCCTTTGATAATGAGCTCACGTGTGGAGGGCTCATAAACCAAGGAAGTCTTGGGAACATCGCCAATGAGCCCGCCGACCTGGATGAAACGGCGCAGGAAGGCCTCCGCGGATTGAATTAGCGCTTGCGGGTCGGCATAGTTGACTGGACGGCGCTGGACCACTGGTGGAACCTCTACCTTGGGAGACACATCCAAGCGTTCAATAATCTCCCCCACTGCCGCAACCTCACGGGCGGGGCCACGGATGATGAGGGTATTGAGAGATGGCTCGACACGAATTGTTGTCCGCGGGGGACCATCTCCAACCACAGTGGCATAGGTTTCAAGGAAGCTCAGGCAAGGTTTTAGGATTTCACTTGCTGAAGCATTCTTAATGGCGCGTGAAACCGTGGTGATTTGCTGGTTTTTCTCCTGGTCCACCAGATCAACCAAATTGGTAAACCGCTCCACATAGGAACGGGTATCCGTATAAAAGAGGGTGTTGGAACCTTCATCCGCTGTCAGGGCATCTCCATCACGAACCATCGGCTTCAGCCTGTCCACCATGTCCTTGGCCTTGGTGAACTTGAGTTGGCGCGAGAAGGTCATGATATCCTCGGCGCCGGCTTCTGGCTTTTCTCCGCTAATGACTGGGACTTGAACTTTCCGGGCCTCGGTCAGTGGAAGAACCATGATGAGTTCCCCGGCATCAACCACAGCAATCCCCATGGAGGACAGAACCTTATAAAGCAAGCGCAGGTTCTCGGCATCTGTTTGAGCGCGTGGATTGATAAGGGTTACCTGTTTGGTGACTGCCTCACTTTTGAGGACTGGTTTTCCTGTCTTGTCAGAAAGGTATTTGAGAACCACACCCATATCGGCGTTGTTGAAATTGAGCGGGGTGAGACCGCTACCCGGTGTGGGAGCCGGTGTGGGGCCTGGAGCCACTGTTGCCTCAGCGGCGGGTGGCGGTGCCGGGACTGCTGGTGGCACTGCCGGAGAAGCCACCGGTGGGGTGGGAGGTTCTGGAGGTGGAGCAGCCTGTTCAGCCGCCTGAGACAGCCTTTGGGCTTCAGTTTGGGCCAGAATTGTCCCCGTGGCGGCAGGCGGCTCCGGCGGAGCACCGCTGTCCTGCGCGAACAGAGCAGACGTGTAGCATGCGGCGGCTATAACCGCCAAAAACAACCAATGGGTCCTCATACTTCCCCTCTTCGATCCTGGCCCTTGGCTTTCCCAATAAGCCATTTGTCGGACCGGTACGGATTCGGTTGACCGTGTCACCGGGACTCCCCAGCCCCTTCCGATGGTCACGGGTAGCTCCGAATCCCAAAGGGATTAACACCCCTTCACCGAGCTATCGCGGTTATTGGATCGAGCCCGTTTTTTTCTCCTCATAACCCCGGATGCAAGGAAAGCTCCCGGGTAGAATCCGAACCATCCTCACGGATGGAGACGGAACCAATGTTGATCTTCTCCACTACTGCCTTATCAATACGATCGCCTACCTTGACCTCACGTCCATTGATGACCACGTAATTCCCCAGTATGGCGCTCACAGTATAGGTTGGTTTGGGACGGAAGAAAAAGGTCGAATCAACGGCCCTAGCCATTGGAGACTCCTCCTTATTCCGTTCCTTTTTAGAAACCACATCTGTAATAATACTGACCCTTTCCCTGAGCGTGGCCCAGCTTTGCACGTGGCGGTAGAGTGTCAACCCCTGAGCCAGAATTAGACCGCAGAGGACAACCAGCCCTGAAGTCCAGCCCCATCTCTTGACAAGGGCTAGGAGTTCCTCATTCGACTTGGGAATATGTTTCACTTCTTGACCTTCTCAGGTGGCCCAAAGTAAGACCTCAGGTTGAGGTTTGCCACAATATTTTTGGGGTCTTCAGCTGGTTTCATATCCCAATCCTCAAGGCAGATTAGGTATCCCCCTTTCTGGATCTCATCCACAAACTTCACCAAAGCATTGAGGTCAGAGGTGGCGGTGAAGCGGTAATTGATTGTTTGAAACTTCCTTCCCTTACCAATTCTTGGTGGACCGGCGGTTAAAGATGGGAAATTAAGTCCACTATCCCTGGCTACCTTATCGATGTGGCTCAAAACTTCAGCTGAATCCTCCGTGGAGGGGAGCAAGATATTGCCTATGTTCATTTTCTTCATCAGGCCCGTCACCGTCCGCTGGGTTGCCTCCAAACGTTCCGAGTTCTCTTTCAAGGTAATATAAAACTCATGTGGGCTTTCACTCTCACCCGCGCCCATTTTCTTGAGTAACCAATTGGCGGAAAAAACGACCGCCAAAACAAGGGTTACCACCAATAAAATGACTTCACGTTGGGAAACCTCCCTGCCCGCCAGGTTCATGTGTTCCCCTCTTTCTTAATTTGCTTCTTCTGGGTTTTCTCACGTTTTTCCTTGTTCAGTTGACGTTTGGCTTGCCGTTCCTGTTTGGTCATGGTGGCAGTAGGTTGAAGGGTATTGGTTGGTTGCATCCCTGTAGGCGCTGGGGTAGCCTTTGGTGCTGGGGTAGGAGTGGGAGCCCCGGGGGTTCCCTCTGGTTGGGGACGGACCTTGGGAACATACTTCTCCACTTTTGCTGGATCAAAATTCGCCATAACTTGGAAGGAGTGCTGTTTCTCAGCTTTAACAGTCTTGATGATCCGGACACTTTCACTGAGTGAATCGATCTTTTTCAAGAGCGCCACCAGTTCATCGACTCCAGCCTGATTTTCGGCATTTCCATCAATACGAATCCCCATCCCCTGGCCAAAAGAGAAATCCTTAAAGAGTGTTTTCTCCGAAACCTGATCGCTGAGCTGAAGCCAGACACTTCCCCAATCCGCGCGGACTTTTGAAAGGTCCGTAAGCGCTTCTCTTTTCTGATCCAGAAGGGCTTGTTGCTGGTATATCAAGTCGAGCTGCGGCTGAAGCAAATCCATATTGCTCCGTCCCACTCTTCCGGAGGCCCACCATAAGGAGAGACTGAGAACAATCAGAGCCGCGACCGCAATCGCTTGCTGAGGAATCTCGACTCCCGTCGCAACCCGTTTGAATTCCCCGCGCTGGCGGTCTTCCGCATCTCCGAAAAGGACCGAGGGCTCCCTTCCTTCCAGCCTGAGCCGCCGCAAAGCCAATAGACTGACAGGTACTGATAACTGCTCGGTCACACCCAGAAAAAGGTCCTCATTGAGCAGGTTCTCCGAGGTAGGGGGAATGAGATCAGGGAGAGATAGAACCCGTTTCCTTAACCGGTCAGAGGTAAAAATAGACAGGATCGCCTTGCTTTCATCACGTGATTGGAAGGGACGCCGTAGATCAGCGAGTAGGGCTTCCCATGGCTCACCTGGTTCACGTACATAGGCCAGCAGCGAGCTCATCCCCTGTTCAGTTCCTCGAATCAGCGTGGCCCGGCGTTCGCCCCACACGGTTAACAGGTCGATTTCGGAACCACGCATCGCGGCCATTTCCTGCCACAAATGTGGTCCTTCAGGGATCCATCCAGCGATGTCGAGCTTTCTCTCCTCCAGGGCGGCTTCCCACTCGGAGTATAGATTCAATGGGGTCGCGACAACATCGACCAAGGTCGTGTGTGTGGCTTCGTCGGCTTGTGTCCGGTAGGTCCAGTGCATCTGGCTGAGAGGAAGAGGAAGGTCCTCCTCGATCGCGAGTGGAATGGCTTGAGTAACTGTCTTGAGGTCTGTTCCGGGAATACTGATCCGGCGGTGAGCACATTCAGCCGCCCCCGCGATGATCCAAACCCGTTTGGGTCTCATGTGCATCCGGGTGGCGCGCGCCAGCCATTGATCCAACGCCGCGCTAATGCTATAGGAGGAAGTCATGCGTCCCGATGCGAGTGACTCGGTCTTTGACTGCCAGACCAGCCACTCAGCGCCATCGGCGCCGACCCTGATTGCCGCCTCGCTAATCTTAAGTGAGATCATCTCAGTGTCCGGTAATACAGGAACTTCGGCATGGAGCCGCTCCGGTCAATCACCGCCTGAATGGAAGCGTAGGCCTTGCTGTCCGAGAGATATCCGACCGCTCGCGCCTCGAAGACATAGGACCGGACCGTCACCAATGGATACAGCTCCCTGAATGTATCAAGTTTCAATCCTTCCAGCGAGATGAGTTCGCCAACGCAGGAAAAGGCCTGTTGATCAGCTCCACGGCGGGCAAGGATGCTCTCCGCGAGGTTATCGGTCATACCCGGCAGACACAGGAGGACTTCTTTAGGCGCGGTATTCACATTAATCACACCTGGTATTGTCTCCTGGTCGTCCGTGGTCAGTTCGTCGCACACCTCCTGGAATTCCTCCTCGGACAACTTGGCCTCCGCGGGAAGCTCTCCCTCACTGGTTGAGCTACTGGTCTTGTCGCTCGCGGCCTGTTCCGTTCCGCTGGAGGATTCGCTCTTCCCCCTCCCCTTCCCCTTTCCTTTTCCTTTCCCTTTTCCTTTCCCACCTTCCTTCCCGGCCGCGGAATCATCCCTTTCTTTCTTCGATTTTCCCGTCTCGGCGATCAAATCCACAAGGTTCTCCACCTTTGTCTTTTCTCTTGCCGAGACAAGTTGATCGATCTTTGTTTCGGGAACCTTGTCTTTCAAACGTTCCTTGAGTTGTTCGGCAGTGGCCGTGTTGACATTAAGCCGCTTCTCTCCCTGTGCATTCACATTCTTCCCGTAGGAGTAAATGGTAATATAGGGGAGGAGGCCACGGTCCAATTTGCCATCGCCATTGTCAGGAGGGTCATTCTTGGCACGGTCGTTCTCGGCGGTTTGAAGGATACCATCCCGGTTTGCATCCTCACCATACAAACGGCGGGGAGTCATGCCCTTGACCATGAGGAGCTCACCCAGCGTTTGGAAAGGCCCATTCCGGGGGGAGTAAGGAGAGGACAATTCATTATAGTAATCCTTCTCGGCGCCCCCACGAGTGACCTCATTATCGGAGTCTCTCCAATCGATGATCGCGGCAGCACGCGCGGAGTTCATTCCGGGAAGTTTCTCGATCATCTCCTTGGTCGCCGTGTTGATGTTCAATTTGGAGTTCTCATCCCGTAACCCAAAACAAGTCCCCCCCTCCTCGGAATAAACATCGCCGGTGTAGACCTGAAACAGGCCTTTCCCCAACGAGGCTTCCTCATACAATTGCCCCGCTCCCGCCCAATTACCTGAGAGATCGGTGGACCCTTTGGAACTTTCCTCTGTCAGGTCCGCGAAAGCCAGATACAACGCGCTTTCGGCGAGCAGTTCGGCCTCGAATTTGTCCAGATCATTCTTTGTAGTCAGAAACTCCAAGGTCGAAAGGTGAAAATAACTCGTACCGAGGATTGTCAATACAACCATTATCCAGAGAACGATAAGCAAGATCAGACCCTTTTGGGCCGGAAGGTGTTTCATTTTGTTTCGGCCCCCTTGTTCTCTTCGCTTGTGGTGGTGGAGACCGAGCCAGTTCCCTTGGGCAGCCAGACCGAGGCGGTCATGCTTTCGAAGCGGTTCCTGAAAACCGTTTCCCGTGTCGGTCCCACAAAAAGAGAAACCTTGACAGCCAACGGCAACTCCGTGGAGGAATCCCATTCCTCAACCCATTTTGTACCGTTGTAAAGGAGTATATCCATGCCGATCACACGTGGACCCACCAGGTGAATCTCACCGCCCTCAAGTGGCCTGGAGTCCGGGGGTGAGTCAGTACGGCGAACCAGCCAACGCGCAGGGGTTTCATCGTCATTGTCAATGTAGTATTCCACCTCACTCAAGTCGCTCTGGGGTTTGGCTTCCCAGTTCTCCTTGGCGTTGGCGGCGGTGAAGAGAAGACGGTCATTGGGAACCGGTCCAGCGGCTTCTCCCTCGATTTCAATCTCGTTATTCTCAACGACAAAACGGAAGGCATCAGCACCTGTCTGAGAGGCTTTCAAGTCATCCAGGATACGGGTCAATGAGCGCGAAAGGACGGCGCGGATCTCGGACTTGTAGGCGTTGATATTGTAGGAAACCAAACCAGAAAAAAAGGCTGCATACGCAGCTCCCAAAAGAAGGCTGGTAGCGGCCATCGCCAGAATCAGCTCCAGCAGAGTGAATCCCGCACAGCTGATTCTTTTCCGGTCAATTGAAGTATTGAAGCGTGTACACATTGATCTTCTCGGGGGCCTCTTCATCGCCCCATTCGATGTTGATCGAAACCGCGTAAAGTTTCTCCCATTCAGTTTCAGTGAATGAAACCTTGTACCGATAATCAGTCCCCTCGAATTCCCCCTCGGTCTCCTCGCTCTTGGGGGTTAGAAGCTGGTTGCGTACCTGTGCCACGATGCCGCGTGCAAGGAGCGATGCTTCCGTGCGCCGTTCCATTAGGCGATGGGCCTCGTTCATGCCGTTGAAAGACACGAGCACGCTGGTAACGGCGATCGACATAATGGTAATCGCCACCACCACCTCGAAGAGGGTGAAGCCCCCACGGCCCCGTTGTTGGCCGGATCCCTCTTCACTCTTTCGCGATCGTGTCATAGATCTCAAAGATCTCCTCCGTGTAATATGGAACGATCACCGTGCTTCCGACCGTCCCAACAATCGCCACCGTGAAGGTGTTGGGGCGCGAGACAACCTCGCCCGTGGAGGCTGCGATCGTGGAGCTGGCGTCTCCCACGCTCAGGTAAATGAAGGTATCGCGGGTGGAACCATCCGGCTCGAAGATGAGGACCGACTGACGCTCCTCGATTGCTTCCTCCTCGGTCTGGAATTCCACCTCTGTCTGTTTTTTCGAGGAAGTGGTGCTCTCCTCTTCCTCATCTTCATCCCGGATGACCGGGTAGTAGACCTGCTCGATGTAGACTCCTTTCGGGAGGGTTCCTGTCAGCCCAGTGGGCCACTTCCGTTTCGTGAAATTGCCTGGATCATCCATGGGATCCTCCTCGACCAGCAAATCCATACGGCTGGATTCCCGGTCCAATCCCAGCCGTGACCGCCGGCCTGTGGTAACCGCTAGACTCCGTGTGTAATTGGTAGCCGTGGCCGCTATTTGAGCAGCCGCGTAAAGATCTCTCTCTTTCTTGAGAGAACTCAAGGAGGGAGCCACCATGCTGGCGATCAGGCCCATGATCAAGAGGACCAGCATCAGCTCGAGTAAAGTGAAACCCGCCTGCTGCCTCATCGCAAGTGCCTTAGTGCGCCAGCTGTCCCATCTTCATCATCGGGAGTGCAAGAGATATGACAATGAAGAGAACCACAATGGCCATGATTCCAATGATCACGGGTTCCATGAGGCTGATGAAATTCTTGGTGGCATAGCGGACCTCCAGGCTGTAGGCGTTGGCGACCTGGGTAAACATGCTTTCGAGCTCTCCCGATTCCTCACCGACGCGAATCATCTGAGTGAAAAGAATTGGGAATACATTAGTTTGAGCGATCGGTTT
>CAZORO010000008.1:0-29269 GCA_964581845.1 uncultured bacterium | reverse complement strand
CGTCGATATCAATATTCTCTGCCGCCGGTTGTTTGGGCAGCCCCGGCATGGTCATGATATCGCCTGTCAGCACAACGACAAAACCAGCACCAGCCGCGGCATGCACATCGCGCAGCGGGACATCAAAATGCTTGGGAAGTCCTTTTAGTCCAGGATCGGTCGAAAGCGAGTATTGGGTCTTGGCGATGCACACCGGAAGATTCCCGTAACCCTCATCCTGAAGCGCTTGGAACTTCGCACGCAATTTCTTATCCGCCAGCACTTCCGCGGCGCCATAAATCTCACGCGCGACGACATTGACCTTCTGCCAGAGGGTGAGGGTATCCGGGTAAAGGAACTGAAAATCAGACTTTGTGTGTTCAACCACCTCCACGACCTTGCGGGCAAGCTCCTCGGCTCCCGCGCTCCCCTTGGCCCAATGAAAAGTCTCGACCATCGGTACTCCCATGTAGGCGCATTTATCTTCCACGAAACGCACTTCCTCCTGAGTGTCGCTGGCGAAGGAATTGATCGCAATCACCACCGGAAGACCGAACCGGTGGATGTTCTCGATATGCTTCTTGAGGTTGTCCAAACCCCTGGATAAGTATTCATGATCCGGCTTATGAATATCGGCAAGCGGCATTCCTCCATTGCATTTGATGGCACGGATAGTCGCGACCAGGACCACGGCATCCGGTTGAATCCCCGCCTTGCGGCATTTGATATTAAAAAACTTTTCCGCTCCAAGATCGGCGCCGAAGCCCGCCTCGGTGACAGTATATTCCGAGAGCATCATGGCCATTTTGGTCGCGATGACACTGTTACAACCATGAGCGATATTTGCGAAAGGACCTCCATGCACCAGGGCAGGATTGTTTTCAAGCGTTTGAACCAGATTCGGTTTGATGGCATCCTTCAGAAGAACCGTCATGGCCCCATCAGCACGTAGGTCCGCGGCGGTGACAGGTTTTTTACCAGTTGTGTAGCCAACAATAATCTTGCCGAGACGTTCTTTTAGTTCGATGATCGATTCAGATAAACACAATACCGCCATCACCTCGGAAGCGACAGTAATATCGAACCCTGATTCCCGGGGCATGGAGTTACCTGTTCCTCCCAGCCCAATCACGATATCCCTCAAGGCACGATCATTCATATCCAGCACTCGTTTCCAAACCACCCGGCGTGGATCCAAATTAAGCGCATTTCCTTGGTGAATATGGTTATCCACCATCGCTGCCAGTAGATTGTGGGCTAATCCAATGGCATGGAAGTCTCCAGTGAAATGCAAATTGATGTCCTCCATGGGTACTACCTGCGAATAACCTCCACCAGCTGCCCCGCCTTTCATTCCAAAACAAGGCCCCAGGGAGGGTTCACGTATACAGATAGTTGTTCTCTTCCCAATCCGGTTCAACGCATCACCAAGACCGATGGTCGTCGTCGTCTTACCTTCACCAGGGGGGGTTGGAGTGATGGAGGACACAAGGATCAGTTTTCCCCGGGACGAATGATTGAGCTGTTTGTATACATCCAGCGAAATCTTCGCCTTATATTTACCAAATTGATCGATCTGCTCTTCTGGAATCCCCAAGCGACTGGCGATCTCCACGATGGGCAGCATCCTCGCGTGGCGCGCGATCTTGATATCAGGGGGTGGGACAGACGCTGTCATATAGGATTATCCTTTCTATATTGTTATGATGAAACGGAATACGGCCTTCCGCTTTTATCAAAAAGCAGCTTTTATCACGAGATAACACGATTTTGAACTTGCCCCATTCACCGAGAGGCATCATAATCGTCAATATTCCCTTCGCCTAGGAGTGTGCTCATGCTCGAACAGGTGGATCTCTCTCAAACCCTCGACAAACCCCAATATGAGAAAGAACTTCCCCCGCTTCGCAACCGCTTAATGCAGGTACAACACCAGATCCTTCAAGCAGGTATCCCTGTCTTGGTTGTTTTCGAGGGCTGGGAGGCCAGTGGTAAGGGACGCATGATCTCACGGCTTGTGGAGAGCCTTGATCCACGTTGGATGCAGACTTACCTCATCACCGAGCCGGTTCCTGAGGAACAACTTCGTCCCTTCCTGTGGCGTTTCTGGGTCAAGACTCCCGAGAAGGGCCACATTGCCCTGTTTGACCAGAGCTGGTACCGTACTGTTCTTGTCGATCGTCTTCTCAAACGCATCCGGAAAAAGGAAATCCCCCAGGTTTACCGTGAAATTATTCAGTTTGAGCGGCAGCTTTGTGATTCGGGCACCGTGATACTCAAGTTTTTTCTTCATATCAGCGAGAGCGAACAGCAAAAACGGGTGAAAAAGATTCTCAAGGATCCCACTAAGGCGTGGCAGGTAAACAAAGAAGATCAGAAACTGACAAGGAATTACACCGCTCTGGCTCGAAATGTCGAAGAAATGCTGCAAAGCGCCTCACCGCATTTTGCTCCATGGACCATTGTCGAGGCCCACTGTCCACGGTTTGCTACCGTCAAGGTCTTCCGTACTGTCCTCCATGCCTTGGAGACCTCCGTTCAAGATGCGAAGGCGAAAGCACGCAGAAAAAGCCGTTATATTCCCCCCGAAAAACACCCCAAACCCACGATTCTCGATCGTGTGGATCTTGACAAGTCCCTGGAGCGAGCTGACTACAACAAAGAGCTGCCACGCTTACAGGTACGTGCCCGGGAGCTGGAGTTCGAGCTTTTTCACCGGCGGATTCCGCTGGTGGTTGTTTATGAGGGATGGGATGCCGCTGGCAAGGGGGGCAATATCCGCCGGATTACCGAAAAACTTGATCCACGCGGTTACAAGGTCACCTCTATCGCCGCTCCAACTCACAGTGAGCTGAATCACCACTTTCTCTGGCGTTTCTGGAATCCACTTCAGAAGGCGGGCCACATCAGCATATTCGACCGTAGCTGGTATGGACGTGTTTTGGTGGAAAGAGTGGAGGGTTTCTGCAAACCCGAGGAGTGGCTGCGTGCATACCAGGAAATCAATGAGTTCGAGGAACAGCTCTGGTCCTTCGGAACCATCATCACCAAGTTTTGGATTCATATCAGTCCCGAGGAGCAATTGCGCCGTTTCAAGGAACGGCAGCGTCTTTCACACAAACGCTGGAAGATCACCGGGGAGGACTGGCGCAACCGGGAAAAGTGGCCTCTGTACGAGGAGGCGGTCATCGATATGCTGCAAAAGACAAGTACCACTTATGCTCCATGGGTGATTCTTGAAGGCAATTGTAAACTCCATGCGCGTGTCCAGGCCCTGCGGACGATTATTGAGCGAGTTGAGGAGCGGCTTGGACACAATTAAGGAGAATAATCAGTTATCTCAACGGATCGTATATCCGTTGTTGACCGTATGGAATTGAATCACCTCCTGGCGGGCCTATATGGCCGGTGATGGACAATTGATCCCTAGAAATACCCCTGCTTGAACCCATTGGTGACCCATCCCACCAACCTGTCGAAGAACAGGTCCCCACAGCAATTCGCGAAATGCTCGAATAAGGGATCACTGCGTAAGAGAGATATGAATTCGTTTTTCAAATTCTCAAGTTCCGTGAAATCTTTTTCCATCCTCGGATTCGATGCCCTGATCAGAATATCATATACTTTAGCAGTGGTGCCTAGCCATATTAATTCTTCCCTCCGTCTTTCTGGTGAGCTCTCAATCACCTTTTGAAAGCAGTCATTCATCCGCTTGGCTTTTTGAATTGGTTTCTCTGTTCCGGTCACCCCCTCAAAGGTAAGTTGTTCCATATCAAGAAAACCATTCCGAAGCTGCCGGGCAATTTCGATATCACCGCACAGCTGAAGAGCATACCGTTCGGCGGCTTGTTCTTTGGTCAGCGATGCATCCCAAAAGAATTCGCAGCCGAAATGCGCCATTGGGTATTTCGACTTGACTTCCATAATCATCAGAAAGGTCTCATCCAGTTGTTTCTCTTGAGTCAATGCCGCCCATTTCTTCTGAAATTCGAACAAGGGAAGCAGGAATACATTTCCATCCTCGATATTGGTTTGGTAAACGAAATTGCTGGTCCGGAAACCATGTTTTTTGGCCTCCTCGAAATAGGGGACACTACCAATATCACCATGGAAACTATCAATTACAGTCACTTTGTTCTCATTCCCCCTCAGTCGCTTCGCAATTTCTGGTATAAGGAGGTTTTGCAGAGAGTATTGATGAATACGTTCATAACGCCAGACTGCCCAGGTCCAGAATCCAAAACGCGCATCGGGGTTGACTTCCCAAGAAATTCTCGAAAAATCCTCGACCTGCTTGACCAACTGATCCAGCTGAACATCACGCTTACGGCACTCCTCGCACATACACCCACCTGGGTCATAAAAGGCGATATCATACTCGGAAGCGTCCTTAAAATACTTCATCTGGTACTGGTGAATCAGCTTCGACATTTCGTAGGCTGCTGGGTGGCGTGAACAGATTCCACCGTTGTTTGTATATTCGAGTTGGCAGGCCCATTCTGGATGGCGTGCTATCATTTCGGCTGGGATGTTGGTGGGGGTGAAAATAAAACTAGTCCTCAGTCCTCGTTTGTGACTATATTGAATGGCGTGTTTGAGCATCTTAAAAACATGTTCATTCTTCCCGACGAGATCCAAACGAGTAGTGTCTGGATAAATATGTTCAATTTCTGTCCACAAAAAGAAAGACCAGAAAGTGGCCCGTGAAAGAACAAGATCGTCAACAAAATCTTCCCACTCTTTTTCCCGCCAATTATCTGGAGTTATCGGACCACAGGAGAGACCATAACCAATATTGATGTATACTCCCCTTTCCTGTGTGAAGGGTTTCTCGATCATTTCATGTATTTCCAGTGCAATAGCGGGCTCCGGATTATCCACCAGGCACCGCTGAAGGTGGGAAATGGCATAGACCAATCCAAGGTTTCCGTGGGAAACCGCGATTAAAAGGTCCTCTTCCGGGTAATACTTGATCAGGTAACCTTGTTCTTGTCTCCAAAGCTTTTCGTCTTTCAAAAGCTGCTCCCACTGTTCCACCTTGCCGTTAAAATGGCCGCGTAGATCAGCCACCCGGCCAATGACTAAAAGAGGTTTTTTACAATAATCTTTTTCAACAGAGTGAAATGACTGCAAAGGGATTTGGATGGGTAAGTGAGTGCACAATTGATTCAGCGCCATATTCTCCGCCTCAGTCAGGTTACCATATATGATAGTCCTTCCGGTTAGTAAAACTTGTTTCCAATCTATGGGTGGGCATGGCCCTTTTTCAGCCCCGGTGAGGGGATTTGCTTCCTGTTGCAGGCTTACAGAGGGGAGCCTGACTTGCAGTTCGGTATTCGTTCCAGTATTCTCGACAAGAGTGTTCAACCAGATGATCCCATCCCATCCAATGGGGGCGTTCTCAGCTAAATCGAGCTGATATTGTGTTGAAGCAACTTTTTTGGGCGTCAGGATCATGTCCGGTTTCGTGCTCTTTCCCCAGGTTGGCACGAAGTCCTCACGTGATTCCGAAAGTTGGGTGAGAGGAAATCCAATCCGCCTAATAAATCCGGAGGGTGTGTGGTAATCGATGATCAAACCGGCAAAAGCATTGAAATCGATGGTCTTCAGCGGGCCTGACAGGGTGGCTTCCAAGATGAGTACAGGTGGAACACTTACGGAAACGCCAGCAATGCCAAAACCCATATCTCCAGTGGATCCAACCCCCACTGAGATATTGAAGATACCGCCGGACTCCGATGTCTTTACGAAGTTTCCTTCGTTTTGAGGCCATGTGGCCTTCTTAATATCATAAATCTCCAATATTGCAGATGGATCCCCGGCAAAAGAAAGCTGGTATATATTGAGAATTATCAAGATCAAGGTGATTCTTGTAGCATAACAAATAAACATTTCGACCTCCTTTTGGCATTGATCCTTGTTTGAATCAAAAGGCCCCATTTCTCCAGCCCCTTAGAAGAAATGTCCGGTATTTGTCAAAATAATACTTCTGATCATTCGCTATTGGTTGGAGGGTAGTGGATGCTTCAAGCGCATGGCCGAACTCGGCAGCCAGAGCGGTTAGAGCGGCGTTTTCTTCGACTCCCACAGAACGGCCGATTACAGCAAGAGCCTCCATCATGGCTGGAAAGTATTCAGTGATTTCCTTGCGCGCATTGGGTACATGATCAAATACTTTCCGAGTCAAACGCGACATTCTTCCGCCCAAAAGAGGATTGGCGCCTTCATACGTGAATTGGTCGAGGAGTAGAATGGCCTCAGCGAAACGAATTCCAATCTCATTATCACAAGTAATCCAATTTGCATATTTCCTTACATTATTCTCTTTTGATTCGCCGGGATCCCACAGATATTGCCCCATAAAGAAAGTAGCGGGATAACGAGTCCAGGCTTCAAGCCGATGGCCGAAGGCCCCATTGATACCCGAATTCAGTACTCTTAGGGCAGTCTCCTTCATGTATGTCAGGTGAGGAATTAGGAAGTCATAAGCGCTTTCCGGATTGGCGCCGAAAATGAATGCCGTCCCACGGAAACCCATCTTGCATTCCATGAGAGGAAGTGTGATATCATTGTCGGAGGCGCCTGCGGCAGTCGCATTCTGAAACTCATTTCCAAGAAGCTCTTTTATCCTTTGATTCATTTCCTCCCGGTACTTGAGCCCGAGCTGTTCCTCCCAAAGCCAGATCGGCCAGATATTGTACTCTATCGAGGCATTCGGATTGAGTTCTCTGAAAAGGCTCGAAAATTCCTTGACCTGGCGCGCAAGTATCTCCGCCTGGTGATCGTAGCAGCCATTTTTCCTGCACCAGCATCCGCCTGGATCATAGAACCAGATTTGAAGTGCATCCGCCCCGGAAAACCATTCCATTTCGCTTCGTGAGATTTCCTTCATCATCTCCCAGGCGCCGGGAGCTTGGGGGCATACCGCGGGAAAACCATGATTTACATATTCGATTTCGGCATGAATCTCCGGATGAGCTGACCAGATGTCACCCGGGAAATATGTGGGGCACATCATGTATGTGACTTTCAGTCCGCGTTTATGAGCGTATTCAATCATGTCCCGGATATTTTCGTGCATTTTCTTGTTAAGAGGATTTTTACTGTGTACCGAACCCGGATAAAGAGTGTAAGAATCATTCCATATGTAAAAGTAGAAATGGTTCAGCCGCGCCAGAACAAGCAGATCGATATAAGTGTGCCATCGAACCTGATCCCATTCGTGAGGTGTGATTCCTTTGTGGTTGTAACCGACATTCATGTACTCCCCACGATCCTCGATCAATGGAAATTCAAAGATACGGAAGCCCGATTCTGCTATTTGGCCTTCTGGAAAATCAATATAAACACGCCCTTTATCCGTCCTGAGACGCAGTTCTAGATCCGAGATAGCATGAACGCTTCCTAATGACTGGAGACCTCCAACATTGAGTATTTTGGAGGACGGTTCGAGCTGCAGGATATATGCCTCATGTTCCTGAAATGGTTTTAAGTCTTTCAGGAGTTCAGCATTATTTTCAGAGAATAGCCTCTGCTTTATTTCTTTGTCATTATCTCCTGTCCCGATATAAACTGAATGTTCATTCATATCGCTTAAGGAATAATCAATCGCAAAGCCGGTGGCACCAAGTGAGCGCGCGGACAATTGAAAATGATTTAAAGCCTCTTTCACAATTCCTTCTTTGACAGAGGGAGCATAAAAATGCCATTCGTCGAGATAAATTCGAGTCGAGTTCACTGGAGGGGGTATGGCTTCGAGAAGAAATGAATCGATCTGCAGCATTGTACTGGAGACCTCCGTGGGTGATGTTGCGAGACGGATGATGTGTTCCCCGGGAGCGAAATTGAATTCTCCTTTATTGCAATGAACGGTAATCTCCGCGAGGATCGAATCACGTCCATCTAGATTTCCTGGATCCATATAAGGACTGCATTCGGCGAGAAGTTTTCCATCCCAGTAGATCCATCCCTTACGGGTCATACGATGATTCCTCCGTAAACCGATTGTCATAAGGACATCACTCTGGGAAAAGTCTTTATCGAGATATGTTTTTAATTCAAAGGCCGAGGGAAACTCGTTGGAGTCAGATTTCACAATCGCCGCAGCCCTGTCAGACTTGATGGATGAGTCTTCATCAAGACCGCCCCATGTTCCGCCATCCCCTTTCCAGTTTCCATCATCGAGAGGAATTATTTCAAAGGGAATCAGGTGGCCGCCATTAAGAAAGGTCTTCTTGGGGGGGCCAATCCTGATGGCATCAAGTTCAAAATAATCCCATTGATTGGATGTGTCTGCGGCGGTAATACGAAGAGAATGAGTTCCTTGTTTCAGATTCATGGAGAGGGATAATGGATCAAGAGCGAAGACCTTGAGCTCTTCCCCAGTACCATAGGCATTGATATGTGTCAGAAAATTACCATCCCAATAAATGGATGCTTGAGGTGTCTGCATGGAATTACAACGGAAACCAATCTCGAGATTCAGGTCCTTAATTCCCTGCAAATCAAATGGTAGGTCTACTTTTACCTCAAGGGATGGGGGATAATTGATGTCTTTATTCCCGGAGACGACCAAGGCACCCATGTCGCCTACTTCACCAGCATCAAGACCTCCGGCTGTGCATGCATCACCTGCCCAGTTGCCATCCTCAAAAGAAAAGAGGGCGTTTGAGTGAGCGGCGGCAACCATCTGGTAGGTGCTGCTTGCGGAAATAAATCCTATTAAAAAAGCTGTCCACACATAATGATTTTTCATTTTAAGGCTCCTCCTACATTCGTTCTCTCATCCATCGGCAAACACGTGTCACACCAAGAAATTCATACGGTAGATTGGGGCGGTTCCTAATTCGATATGACCGGAAGGCGAACTTGCCCGCTTTTCCTTGGTCTCGCCCCAGAAGACCTCATAATTCTTGTTTGAATTGAAGGTGGAAGGGCAACTATTTCCTATTCCCACCCTTCCCCCTCGTCAACTCCCGGATATGCTCCTGCACCAAAGCCTTCGGGCAGCGCCGTAGAAAGGTTCTCAGACAAAGATACAACACGATGATGTCATCCAGATACCCCAGATACACCAAGGGGAAATCCTTGAGCAGGACCAACGGCAGGACAAAGTAGAAGATCCCGAAATAAGGGAACAGCTTCGGGTAGAAGGGTACCCGATTGTCATTCAACAACCTGAAGATCAACCGGACCAGGGTGGGTAGATGATAGATGAAACGTGCCACCTGGACCGGCGATACCAGGATCAATGGAAAGCGCATCGAACTAATCTGGACTGGCTTTCATTTTGAGATATCCATGTAACCAAAGCTCTGAGGAGGAGCGGTGAAGCCCCACTCCTTCATTGGTTCGATGGTTCCCGACTCCCGGTCTCCCTGCAAAGTCTCCTTAGTCTGGATACGAACCTTATCCCCAGTAACTCCTACCACCTTCACTGGGAGGGACTGATCGGTGGTGTTGACCCAAAAGAGGGTTTCTCCAACCCGTGTCGCTTTAACCTGACGGGGATGCGAGGACTCCACCCGCATGACTTTCTCCCCAGCTTCGGTTTCACTTGTGAAATTGGCCCAAGCATGATAAACCGGACGGACATTCCAGTTGTCATCCTTATAGTTCCAAAGTCCATAATTCATGAATCCCCCACCCGGGTAAACCATCTCATGCAGGCACCAAATAGAGTATCCCGCGACCCCCAGGTTGAGTCCATCGATCACGAACTCGGAGGTCCACACAGCATAGGGGTATTCCTCCATGAGTGGGTTCTCAAGGGTTCCCGAACGGTTGTCCTGGAATCCAAACTCCCCCATGACAAAGGGTTTTCTTGGCTCCTTCATGGTTAACGGATCCAGACGTTCACGGAAAAAATAACTCGCGAGGATCCGGTCGGCATAGGGGAAATAACGGTGCGAACTGAATAGATCCACAGTCTGGAAATAATCCTCATTCTCCACACATTTCCGGTACCAACGAGTGTCTTGCGCATCATCACTTCCGATAATCCGGATCTCGAGACCTCTGCGTTTGAACTCTTGTTTGACCAGCTGGTGAATCCTGACAAAATCCTCAAAGGAGTAACCAAAAGTGGTGAAGGCCCCATTGGGCTCATTGCTCAGGGTCCAATCTCCAATACAAGTGTAGCCTTTCTTGCGGATCAGATATTCATACAGCTC
Organism: uncultured bacterium; assembly: GCA_964581845.1. Classification (GTDB taxonomy): domain Bacteria; phylum Hinthialibacterota; class Hinthialibacteria; order OLB16; family OLB16; genus OLB16. Next base: position 19,118 of record CAZORO010000008.1, on the reverse strand, counting down.
GCCGATTGCATGGGTATATTTCTCCGGCTGGCCGTAAGGATCTTTCATGCCCCATTCGGCCCCCGCGAGATTCACCCGTGCACCGATACGCTGATAAAGGTCAAGCGAGCGGTAATGGCTCATCATATTGGGTGATTCGTATGTGAAGTTCTCCCAGTCCCCGGTGGGACACCAGTCGGAGTGCCAGATGAACATGCGTACCCAATCCGGATCCATCCACTCGATACGTCCTTCACGGATTTTGTAGTCCTCCTCGGTGACACCACGTGAGACATTTTCAGGATTGTAAAACCAGCCGTCATCCTCGGCTCCGAATCCATTGATGGATTCACAGACCGTTTGGCCGGTGACAGTGAGGGTCACGATTCCCTCGACCGGCTTAACAGGTCCAAGAGGGATCTTTTCGAGGGATGCATCATCAAAGAAAGCTTCTCCACGGCCATTCATGATGAGGGTCATCCGCCCCTTCACGGCCCCGGGTGGAGCGGAAGCCAATTGCTCAATGTCTGCCCAAGTGTTGTCTTCGTTGATGCGGGCGGTTTGTGAAAAAGTGAGACGTTCTCCGGCTTGATTGAGGAACTCAATACTCATGTAAGCGCCCACACCTTCCCGTATTCCCTTGCCCTTGGCATGAGCCTTGGCCAAAAGGATATCCCCCTCCTGAATAGGTACCTCCTGATAAAGAAGGGGAAAGCCCGTTTCATCAGTGGGACCAACGATGATCCGCGCGGCGGTTCTCCCATCTTCTTGTACCGCTTCCATGCGAATTACATTGGTACTCTTGAGCCAGCCATTTAGTCCTTGCTCGAAAGAGGGATTCGCAAGAAGATTGGGCGTACTTGCAACTAAAAATGAAAGAAAAAGGTTGGCTATCATAATCATTTTTCCGAAATGGGGATTTGAGTTTCAACTGAAACTAGTGGAATCTTGAAATGAGAAAAAATATCACGCTGAGGACAATGCTGAGTAGAATGCATGTCATAATTGGGAAATAGAACTTCATTCCTGGCCGTTCAATACGGATATCTCCAGGCAAACGTCCCAGAAATGATAATGGCTTACTGTAAACAAGAAGGCCCCCCACTATGACTAGAAGGAGGCCCAAAATTATTAATCCTTTACCAAGAAATTCCTGGAACATCATGCCGCCGAATAGCGTCTGCCCTCATTCCGGATAACTCTTCCAGACTTTATCAATATACCCAAAGTCGCCGCCACACTTGTACCTAAAGAAACCTCGCTTCCCTCATACCAGCCTTTCTCCAGGATGGAATCACGAATTTCCTTCGGGCGTGTGGGTTGACCTTTTTCTCTAAGAATCTCAAGCACTAGCTCCTCAAGGGGGCGTCCCGATACATTTCCCTTTCCCCGGGTTCCGCGTACTTCTTTACCCCCCTGAATGCCATCGATCTTTTTACGTACTTCCTCTAATTGAGCGGTCAATTTAGCTTCACGTTTTCTCAGACGAAGCATCTCACGCTGACCACGAGCCTGACTCTTCTCGGAGGAGATCCGTGCCTGTTCCTTTAATATCTCCTGTATTTCATCTTTACTGAGGCCTATCAAAAGTTTCGCGATCTTCTGTTTCTTAGTATCTTCAAGCGGCATGTTATGATCCCCCTGTACATTGTGGTGCTAATGTATTGCCGTCTTGAGTTTCTGTAAAGACTCTCCCTAGAGATCTTTTCTAAAATAATTCAGCTTTCAGGCATAGGTAGCCCATGGATTTTGTAGGTTGTTTTATTGGGGATTGGATCACTCAAATACTGGGATTGCCCACCATCTTTTTTATTGCGCGCATCCAGGAATCAGACTCCTTACCGATGGCTTCATCGCGAAACCGGTAATCGTTTTTCCGGCAGAATTCTTCAAGGCTGTGTTTCAAATCCGAGAACCTGGCTTGTTGGATGGTTATCAGGAAATCCCGAAGTGACTGTTCCTGGACTCGGTCAATAGCAAAAAGGAAATGTGGAACACAGAGTCCCGCTGAAACTTCGTAAGCTGCACGGAAATCAGGCTCATTCATCGATCTGACCAGGACATCTGCATAACGAAGCCGCTGCTCCTTCCCCAGAGCGCAAGCTGGACATGGTTCGGAGGACTCCCAAGAATTTCTCCTTCTCCTTTTCCAGAAGCGTTGGATTGTTGGCTGCTTGAGCCTTTCCAGGAATGTGAGGAACTGATTGACCTGGTCATGATAAAGAATGGCAATCCCCAAAGCATGAGGACCTTCGACATTCGCTATCTGATGGGCGTGTGTTTGGCAAAATCCTCTCGAACGCGCAAGCTGCTTGCGAACCCCTGGGTCATTGACGAACTCGTAAAGAAGTGAATCCAGGTATTTCCGCATCCGGTCGGCTTCAAGATAGCATAAAGGACAGTCTTGGGCTTCATGGATTGCATCAAGCACCTCAAAATAAAGAGTGTGTTTTTCAGGTTCCTGACTTGTCATTCCGTTTCTTTCAGTGTGATCTGTCACCACTCCTTGGCCAACAGAATCCCCACTCGAACCGCCATCCATCCCAGGAAGAGATTTCCAAAGATGTTAGTCAAATCAAGGAGCCAAAACCTATCCTCAAAAAGGAGATGAGTTTCGCACTTGAAGGTCGTAAAGGTCATATATTCTCCGAGAAAGCCAATGGCAAACACACGCCGGACCTGACCGCCTTCAGGCTTCATTGACTCACCGCACGATGGTCACTGAGCAAGGGGCATAACTCAGCACCCGTTTGGAAACGGATCCCAGGAGCCAGCGTTGGAGCATGCTCTTGCCACGATGGCCCATCACGATCAAGTCGCATTCCTCGACGGCCGCATGGTGGACTATTTGATCGGCGGCATGACCTACTGCGATTTTGGTTTCAAGTGGGATATTCCGAAGCTTAGCTTCTTCCTCGAGATGCTTGAAACTCTCGTTGAAGTGCTCCGCCGCCGAGTCCAGTAGGGCGGTGGTTTCCACCAGGGTCGGTGGTTCGGGGGGTTGAGCCACCGATATTACCAGGATTACCGCTTTGAAAACCTCGGCCTGTTCCAGAGCGAAATGGAAGGCTCGCTCCGCTGATTTGGAGCCATCATATGCGACGAGGATCTTCCTGATCATAAAATCCAACTCCTTTCTATTATCTTGCGGTATCGGCACCCGCCGGAGCCGGCATGGTGCGGGGTTTAAGGGTTTCGTCTTCACCTGGAGAATCTGCTTCATGCCTCTTTGGCAAAAGGTGCGAGGGTATGAAATAAGCATTGGCGATGAGCGTAGGAATCACCGCGCTGGCAATGACTGTCGCCACCAGGTGGGAATACTGGGCCTGTGTAATGATATTATGAGTCAGCCCAAAGAGGGCGGATATCGAGCCGAAGGTCAGACCAGTGGACATCAGGAAGGTGGTATAATAAGCCTCATGATGGGGGTATCGGAACGCCTTTGTGGCCGGATAGACCCCGCTGAACTTGGTGACCATCTTGGCAGCCAGGAGGATGAGGAAGGTCATTGGTGCCGCAACAAGCGCTTGGACAGACACAAAAGATCCAGCACGGATGAAGTAGAATGGGGTTAATAATCCAAATGTGAGGGTTCGTAACCGTCGAATTAGCGTATGATCCTTTCCCACTGTGCCCGCTAGCACCATCCCGATCATGTATGCGGGCAAGACCGCCTCGCTTTCCGCCCATCCGGCAAGTGCCCCCATGCCGAAGAGGCAGAACAGGAGGAACTTGGCTTCTAGCTCTGACGGACGGTTGCCATACAGCGCGAAAAAACGCGGGGTGATCCTTGGGAGAACCGCAAAGACCACCATACAGGCCACAACGAAAACCAGAGTCCGAAAAGTGAAGGGTGCGAAGATCAGGCCAAGTGCAATGACGGTTCCAAGGTCATTGATGAAACAGGCTGCCAAGACCGCTTTTCCAAAATCAGTTTTGTTAAGCTCCAGCTCCAATAAGACCGCATAGACAACTGCCACAGAAGTGGTTGAAAGGGCCACTCCTCCTAGCCAGCTGGCTCTCATTTCCCACCCCAAAAGGTAGTAGGCCACCGCCGTACAACCGAGGAAAGGGGCAAAAAAACCTACCAGACCGATAACACTGGCCTCCTTGACCTTGAGCCTGAACACGATGGGATCAAGTTCAGCCCCAGCCAGGAAGGTTAGGACAATTGCGCCTGCCCCCGCTAGAAATTTGATCCAGGATTGGTCCGCGCCAAGGACCGTAGCACCCACCAGGGCCCCAATTACCAATTGGGCGGTCATCCCAACGATGATCTCCGTAAGAGCGGTTGCTACACGGAAATAAATGGAAAGAAGGGTGGCCACCAGGGCCAAGCCAACCCACAGGGAAGCTTGAAACCAGACTTCCGTCATTTAACATGACCTCCTACCCGAATAAACGAAAGATCTTGTGGGTATTGCCTCTCATGGAGCGCACACGGGCGCTTTTCAAAGACCTACCCTCGCTTTCGTCCAAATAGCACGAACTCCTTCGGGATTCGTCGCTTGATTGGGTAGGAGTCATCAGCCTTTGAAAGGCGGTTTGAAAACGGTAGACCCCATTACCACACTCTTCGAGTATTGTGGACCGCCTCTTCACCGTACGTCAAGGTCAGCCCAATTCGTCATTCCCGCGACGGCGGAAATCCATTGCTGCACCCTTTCTCAACAAGCTGCTGGATAAACTCCGTTCTTTAATACTAATTGCAGCAGGAAACCTGTACCGGTAATCATCAATAATGCAGCCAAGCCGAAACCGAAGATCGGCGAGACGGCAGTCCAAAGAACCCCTACCAAAGAACTTGAGAGGAACTTCGCGGTCCCATTAACCGTCCCAAGCGCTCCATAGCTGATTTCCAGCTTGCCGGTGCTGACCAAACCGGCTGTCACTGATGCTTCGAGAGCTTCTTGCACCGCCATGTACAACCCAGCGAAGAAAAAGATAGCTCCCAAAATTGTTACGCCTTCGATACTGAACCAGAAAGCCAATGCAGTCATGAATGCTGTAAGCGAACCCAAAAGGTATCCAATGACGAGGACACGCATGGAACCGTAACGATCCGCTAAGACGCCGATGGGGTAAGAGGCGCTGACCTGTACCACATTGCGCAACACGTAGAATAACCCAGCTACCTGTGCCGCTCGGACTATTCCCAGTGAGGGTGTAAGCAGTTGTGTTGCCGCCAGAATTAAAAGAGTGTGTGAAAAATCTCCGATCCCGAACAGACCTACAGCACTCAGATAGCGTATAAAACGGGGAGGCAAATCACGCAACGCACTGAGAAATTTTAAGGCGGGATTGGGCGTGTGTCCTGGATCTCTTACCAGTGTCAGGAATGCCAGGACCGCCAGCACTCCGGGAATGAGAGTCAGCCAGAAAACCAAACGAAAAGGCTTGGCGGGATCTATTCCATTCAGCCTTTGCGCCCAACCAAGCAATGCCACCCCGGCGAGAGGCCCCAAAACAGCACCCAATGTATCCATAGCTCGATGAAAGCCAAAGGCACGGCTACGTGTTTCAGGAGTGACTGACTGGACGATAATGGCATCCCTCAAAGGACCGCGTAATCCCTTACCAAACCAAGATACAAGCCGGCCTATGAGTATTAGTGGCCAGCCTGACGCCAGAGCGATCAGCGCTTGACCGAACGGTGTCAATCCGTAGCCGGTTAATACCAGTAATTTACGATGCCCAAGTTTGCCGGCGATGAATCCGGCGGCCATTTTCGTGAAACTCGCGGCGGCATCGGCAATTCCCTCGATAGTCCCTAGAAGTGCAGCGGGCAAACCGAGCACCGCAAAAAACCCCGGCAAAATAACAGTCGTCGTCTCATAACAGAGATCGCCCAGAGCACTTGTCAGGCCCGCCCCAACAACTGTGCGGTTAAACCATCCGGTGGAGGTCATGTCAGTTTCATTCAGTCTGTTCATGTGTTTCATTTCCATGGTTTGATCTTCGATTCACCACTTGGGTAATGTTCCGCAATAGTTCCGTCAATCGTTCCACCTTGGCATCCATGTAGGATGCCAAGTCCGCAGGAGTTTCTCCATATCGCCGTAATGACTGGCCACGTAGCTCCTCGATTCCTTCCCAAAGAAATCCGCACTTGACCTCAATGACCCGCGAGATATCGATACGCTGTCCCTTCAATCCCAAAGAACCGTGCAACTCACACAGCTCGCGCTCGATCTCGGAAACTGTAGCAAGAATTGATGAGCGCTGTGCCGGAGAGAGATTGTTCTCCTCCACAAATAGGATGGAGGCAACTTCCCCCCCCTCGGCCCAACGGCGGAATTGTGTAAGATCATGGTTTAAGACACCAAGTGTCGCGGAGATTCCACGCCGATGGTTTTCGGGAACACGGATTTCCTCCTCATCTGTCTCCATTCGTTTCCTCTCCAGTACACATGACAAGGCGGTAAAGGGGTTGTGTGTCCTTATCCAAATCAGTCTCGGCAATGCCAGAGAGGCAGGCCCTCGCCTCATCGGGCCTGCCTTGTTTGAAAACACACCAAGCCAAATGAACCTTGAATCTTGGTTCATAAGGATTCAACCAGATGGCACGCCGGAACTGTGTTTCAGCAATCTCCCATGCTCCGCGTGAAATTAGGTAAGCCCCCAAGCCGTCACGGTTGTAGCCAAGGTAACGTGAAGGCCGCAAGGCTTCCTCGCGAATCTCTGCCCGAGTTTTCCGTGCCATGATCTTTTTCTGCCAGTTCCTTGATATCACTTCACCATGAGACTCTGAATATGGAGCCTCAAATTTTTATTCAAGATAGGAAAACTTCCCTGTACAGGTCATCGCCATAACTGGTATCCATCGGTTCTCCCTCCATGAGTTTGAAAGTTCGTGTACCATCGGCCTTTCGTTCCGCTCGTAGAAACAATGTGTTTCCATTCCTTCGATCAAAGAATCCGTGAGCGAAGTCATAGAGATGTGTCACGAAGAAAATTTTATTTTTTTTCTCTAACAATGCCAAAACGACCTGCCTGGCGATTTCCGATCCCTCGCGTTCGTTTGTCGCGGCAAATGACTCGTTACAAAGCAACAGGGAATTTGGCATGATATGGTCAACAATATCACTCAATCTGGCTAGTTCTTCATCAAGTTTGCCACTCTTCATCGTAGTGTCCTCTTCCCGTTTGTAATGGGTAAAAAGGGCTTTGCAGATCTCGGCGGTAAAGGACTCGGCTCCAACAAACATTCCACATTGCATCATTAACTGCGCCAAGCCGATGCTACGCAAAAAAGTGGATTTTCCACCCTGGTTGGCGCCAGTTACGAAGATCAGATTCTTGCCGTCAGCATCTGCTGTGTTGCCTACGGTGCTTCTCCCCATCGTGAGAGCCAGGCAGACATCTATTAATCCCCTGAATGAATGCCTGCGTGTACCCGCATCTTTCGGAACCGGAAAGGTGATTGGTACCCCCATCTGTTTGAGTTTCTCATGCAGATTCAAGCAACCGACATAAAAAGCCAGTTCAGTCCTTAACATGTCAAAATAACTCAGGATATGATCGGCGGATTGGGTGACCGCATTTGCAACCAGATTGATTCCACGGTCTCTTAGCTCCGAAAGGATTCTTGCGCCCGCCTCATCACGGTCATGAAGACGGAATGTATATTCCGGCGGTCCATTCCCGAGAATCCGTTTTATCCATCCCCATCTATCATAGTGAGGTTTTCGCAGGACATGGTTGATGCTTTCATTGATGTCACCAAGTTCGGAGCTTAGGAGAACACCTTTCCGGAATTTCAGCTCAGATAGGTGATGGTGGACCGTGGAGAAATACTCATCGCTCAATTCCCTCTTGAGCGTCGCAAAAAGGGTGGTGAATCCTTCTGACTGAAACCGGCTAGCATTCTCATCAGCGATTATCCGCAACTTCCCAAGCATCATCATAAACATCTGCAGTAACTCGATTGAGGTATATAGAATCATGCTTGGTCTGCTAAAAAAGCCGTACCAATGCTTCTTCTTTCTCTCCATTGCCTCGATTGAGAGGTCATGGAGCTTTCTAACAATCAATGGATTTCTCAGGCAATCCTTCATGATTTCCTGACGATATAGAATCGTCTCCAAATCATTCCGCGGGCTTAAGATAATCGCTGTCCGCACCACGTTGTAAAGAATTTTGTCCTTTCCTGACATGGCGCGAAACAATGTGTTCAGTTCCAAGTCTTGGGTGAGCACTTTTTCATGGCTTGGTAATTCCTGAGCTGGGTTAAAATCCCGATCACGGTGCATAAGGAGCGCTTTCATGGGTTGATCCGTTCCTTTATCCGCTCGTATGTGACTCGGTGCTTTTCGGCCAGGGCAAGCGCATACGCCAGCCCATCGGCTGGCCTCCTCACAATTTTGTATGTGCGAATTGCTGGCTGCTCAGGGTCTACCGTGCTGACCATGCTGACGGTCTTTTCATTCAATGACGCCAATTCATCCAGGAAAGTGACACATACTCCGAGAAGGTCTAAATTAGAAATATGAAGCATGATCTTCCTGCTTAAAAGAACCGCGTCTTTCAGAGTGGTCGATGAGAATATCTCATTCAATATGATTATGCTATTTGGAGTTGCCTCCTCCAAAGTGAGACGAAGACGGATAAGATCATCCTGCAACTTTCCTCGCAGAGTCTGAATGTTCTCCTCTTTTTCGAAGTGAGTGAACAAATTATCGTAGAGAAATAGCTGCGCTTGAGTTCCCGGGACCGGGCAGCCTAGGCTGGAGAGATAATGCAGTTGGCCAAAAGTCCTGGCGAATGTCGTCTTGCCGCCTTGATTAGGTCCAGAAACGACAAACAGCCGCTCCGATCCGCTTAGATGGAAATCATTGCATATAACGCCGGTTTTCTCGTTGATGAGTTTTTGGGCCAGCGCCATGTCAAATGTGTCGAAACAATGGATCTCCTTACATTTATTGGAAATCTTTGGGTAACAGAATTTTAGTCCCGCATTTTTAAGGGTATCAATGTAACTCAGATAGGAGACATAAAACTGTATTTCACGGTCGAAAGCCACTATCTTCTCGTCAAGATAGGCCTGATGTGACGTAAAAAAAACCTCCAGAGCCCGGAATACATCTGGATGGAGTAAAGCAACCCGTTCAAGCACTTGCGCTTGGATGTGGTTCATTCCCATCGACTCTGGGAAAGTGGTCAGGTGGTCCTCTACATCGCCACGTCTGAACTTATCGAAGGCTTCTTCAACCGCAGTGCTGTAGTCACTTTCTCCCTCATATCGGCGAACTGTGATCCTGGTGTTTTTGATGAGGAGGCAAAATCTGATGGCTGACAGATCGTATTCCAGCATCAATGCTTCCGATTCAAGGTTACGAAAAGCGGATGAAGAAACATAATTCATCAGATACTCATAAAAAGCATGAAAACCGCGCGATGAATGATTAATCTCACCCAAGTCACGCGCGAGATCCGTAACAGCACTACAGTAGATTCCGGCCGCGGACAGGAACAAACGCTCCTTCTGGTACCTATAATAAGTCGTCTTTGCAGTAGGCAAGCGGGCACGCATCATGCGCATACTCTTGGAGAAGGACTGAATCGATTGCATCAAGTCCATATCTTCAAGATCTCGCATGACCTCCTGGCGGTAACTAATGGTATCGAGGTCGGTTAAGTGAGAATAATAGAAGGGATTCAGATCGTATTCACGCCAACCAGCCGTAATCCCATCTACAATCTGGTCAAGATTAAGATCATGAAAGAAGACAGGCGCGTTTTGGCGCGCCTGTCCACGACAGTCATCTGGCGCTGTATACAAAATGCTGTAGAAACACCCGGTATCCCCTTCAGACTGGCTTACGGGTAACTTAGCCCCCTTTTTATGGACTCGCTCCCAAGGGGAAACCGCGGGGGATTCGAGCATCGACTATCTCCTTCATTAACCAAAATGAGCCAGTCCCCCAAGTTCAGCCTCGATCTCCATCAAACGGTTATACTTGGCGATCCGTTCACTACGGCAGGCGGAACCGGTTTTGATCTGTCCACCACCCATCGCGACGGCGAAGTCAGCGATGAAAGCATCCTCGGTCTCACCGGAACGGTGAGAAATCACATACCCCCAACCGGCTTTGTGGCACATCTGGATCGCCTCGACCGTCTCGGTCACAGTTCCGATCTGATTGAGCTTGATGAGGACGGCATTAGTGCTCTTTTCCTTGATTCCGCGCTCGATGAATTGCGTGTTTGTAACGTAGATGTCATCCCCGACAATTTGAATCTTGCCTCCCAACCGTGCCGTGTGCTCCTTGAATCCATCCCAATCATTCTCAGCAAGACCATCCTCAATAGAGACTATCGGATACTTCTCGATCCAATCCGCATAAATCTGGGTCATCGCGGCGCTGTCCTTTTTGCCCTGCCCGGATTTTGACAGGTTGTAGACACCATTTTCAAAGAAGGAGCTGGCCGCTGGATCCAGCGCCAGGGCAATGTCTTTTCCGGGTTTGTAACCAGCCGCTTGGATGGCCTCGATGATGACCTCGCAGGCCTCATCATTGCTCTTGAGGTTGGGAGCAAAACCACCTTCATCTCCCACACTGGTCACATGGCCCTTCTTTGAGAGGATCTTCTTGAGTGCATGGAAGGTTTCCGCCCCATAACGGAGCGCCTCAGCGAATGAGGGAGCTCCAATCGGCATCACCATGAACTCCTGGAAATCCACGCTATTGTCGGCGTGCTTTCCTCCATTAAGGATGTTCATCATGGGGACAGGAATCCGGACCGCGCCAACACCTCCCAGATACTGATAGAGAGGCAAACCAGCCTGCTGGGCAGCAGCGCGGGCAACCGCCATGGAAACACCTAATATGGCATTCGCCCCCAACTTGCTTTTCATGGGCGTCCCATCCAGCTTCAGCATGAGATGGTCGATTTCAGCTTGCTTACTGGGTTCGATGCCGGTCAGTTTGGGGCCGATGTTCTTGTTCACATTCTCAACCGCCTTCAGGACTCCCTTGCCTCCATAGCGCTTCTTATCTCCATCCCGAAGCTCCAGGGCTTCGTTCTCCCCAGTTGATGCACCAGATGGAACCGAGGCTTGGGCAACACACCCATCATTGAGCTTGATCGCTACTCGGATCGTCGGATTTCCTCGTGAATCCAAAATCTCCATCGCACGTACTGCGGCTATTGTGGCACTCATTGCTTATCTCCTTCTCGACATTCATTTTGTACAGACCAAGACTTCTCGGCCCTTTTTACAAACCATCCCACCACTTTATACTTCCAGCTCGGAGAGGTCCAACCTCAAGGATTCAAGACTTTCATGAATTCCCTTGAGATAGATAATTTCCTGTTCGGCTTCTTCAGCTCTGGATTGTCGAAGGTTACGTGCCCCTTCAATCGCGGTTCTTGTTGTCTGGATAACCTCCCTAATCCTCCTAGCAATCTCAGTATTAAAATCCCGCACCGATTTCTCCAGGGCTTGAATTAATGTCCAGCGGATTCGCTCTGTGTTCACAACTACCAGTGAGTTGATAATCCCATGCCACCTTTTTTCCTGAAGATTCCTTCGGATCCTGGATGGAAAGAGCCGCTCAAGGAATGAGGGCAAGATTGGATTGACGGTTGCTTCCCACTCACGGGTCCTCCAACAAGGTCTCTCTGTCATACGGAGTTCCTCGGCGTCAACAGGTGGCCGGTAAGGTGTATCAAAGGCTTCCGAGGCATATCTTTTGATGGTGGTAATTACCTCGGAGACTTCTTTCTGGTGGATTTCAAAGAGAGAGTTCAGAAACGTGGTGTAGGAATGAGAGGCCTTATTCCATTCATCCTCGAAAAGGTCCGGAATGGAGCTTCCCAAGACCTCCTCCATCTGCCGATCCGATTTTAAGCGTGGGACCTGGTCCCTATTCCACAAAAGAGCCTTCAGCAGGGCATCCCTTGAATTATGGCGAACCTGCTCAGCGATCTCCTCAATCCGGACCAATAATCGTTTGCGGTCCCCCTCCACAAGGTCCGCAATCTGTGTCCGTTGACGATCGGCATCCTGAAAAACCTTCTCCAACGATCGCAATCTCGTATCCAGTTCGGCGATTGGCAACTGCAAGGAACGAATTGTCAGGTGGATACGTGCAATTACATCCTCAACTATATCGGTTACTTTTCGAATCACCGCCTGTTGAAGTCTTTTTTCTTTTTCTCTTGCGAGTGATCCGGTAATATATTTCTCAAGCTGGCGTATGCCACTCGATATGCGCCGGTCGTGATCAATTGTCATCCCATCATGGATTGCCCGGCGTGCAGATAAAGAAAAGATTCTTTCATCCTCCTCTGGCTTAAAACGCTCTCTCAGGACTGACTTAAGGAAAGAGATCGCCGCTGCTTCCTCTTCTTCCGTCAGGAGGTCTATCTTGTTGAGAATGTAGACAATTTGAATTCCTTTTTTCCGAATCTGTTCAAGAAAATCAACCTCGGTCTCTGTGATAGGGGGATCGGCCGAGAGAACAAACAGAGCCGCATCACACTGTGCGAGAAAGTCGAGTGTGGTCTGAGTGTTGTGAAGGTAAGTTGAGCCGATTCCTGGTGTGTCGATCAGGACTACTCCGTTATTCAAGATCGGAGAGGGATGGAACACTTCCACCATGGAAACTCCCAGGTGGTTGCGGGGATTCCCCGCTTCAGTCACATAATTGGCAAGGAAGGCTTGAAGGTCCACTGCTGAGTGGAAATCAGAGGTTATTGATTCGGCCTCATCCCGAAAGTGAACTGAAGCCCTCAACAGAGATCCCCGTTGAACGAAAGTGGGTATCGCGGTCAAGGGAACAACAGAAGCCGGGAGAACTTCATTTCCAAGCAGTGCATTCAAGAGGGTGCTTTTACCTCTTTTGAACTGACCAAGAACAGCTAAGTGGAATCGTCCACCCTCCAATCTCTGACGTAAATTCTTTATCCGCTCGGATTGTTGGTCAAAAGACTGCCCCAAGGCAGACAAGGCCGTCAGTATCTTGTCCAGTATATCTGGAAGACAAGCGGAAATCCCACCAGCCAATACAGTGGATTTCTTGAGGTGTGAGTGTTCTTGCCGCGGCTGATGTGGCGACAGGGTGCACGGAAAGGGACTCGGATGGTGTACCATCTTTCTCCTCCCAAGTGATAGACCCCCCTCAAGAGAGCCTGGCATAGTGAGCTCCCTTTCATGGGAAGTGTCCTTGACTTGGTAGGAGTCATCAGGCCATTGTGACCGGTTGGTGGCGGACTCCATCGCCTAACAGAAGTATACGCGCGCTTGCGGGTTGTCTCAACAGGCTTGACCCTGGGACAAGAGAAAATCCCTGAAAGATGCTTTTTGATAAGGTCTGATGAGAAGCTGAAAGGCATGGTCCCCTGTAATGAAATGGAGGAATACTCCAATCTGGTACCTACGCCTGGAACTGGGGTGAGACCATAGCACTCTTCCACCAACGCGAAAGGTCATTAAGATAAGAAAAACCCTGGAATGGCGGGTGGTCTCTTAGCCCGGCTTCCTCGAGGAGTGAATCTCAATGTCATTTACCTGTAAACGCTGTGGCGCGGCCGAAGGACAATTCGAGAAAACCCCCTACCCGGGGCCATATGGCGGATTGATCCTTGAGAACACCTGTCAAAACTGCTGGAATGATTGGATCGATGCCTCACTCATCATGTTGAATGAGTACCGCATGAACCTGCTCGATCCCAAGCATGCGGAAATTTATGACAGGCAATTACTCGATTTCTTGAGGCTTTCCGAGGACTCCGATTCACCGAATCTGAACCTGAAGGCACCGGATCCCATCAAGAAGTAACTGGTTTAAAGCGGCTGGGTATTCGTTTTTCAGAAAATCCAGGGGAATTTTCTCGGTGCGGGGTAGGTGGCAACCGCATTGGCACCCGAGTAGCGTATGATCACTGTCCGCTTGGTGCCATCCTTCTCATCCTCCGTGGCGCGGTAGGTAATGCTGACATAACCTTCATCGCCACGCCCCAGCTCCCGCGCGATCTCGGTGTAGAGATCATCGATATCGGTTCCGGTGGGTGCCTGCAGGAACTCGCCACCAGTTTCGTTGGCCATCCTCTCGAGCACATCCTGACCAATCTCTGGCCCGATTCCAATGATGTAGATGGGAACATGGAGCCTTTGAGCGGCGGAAACCACCTTCTCCAGAGAGACATGGGAGAGCTGAACTCCGGTGCCATCATCATCTTTTCCATCAGTCAGAAGCACGATGGCCTTACGTCCCCCGCAACCACGAAGGTTTTCCACACCCATGTAGACTGAGTCATAAAGAGCGGTAAAACCACGCGGGTAGAGGTTGTTGATTCCCTTGACCATTCGTTTTTTGCTCTTGGTCATTGGAGAGAGTTGCACCGGCTGACTGCAAAACCCAATTACCGCCGCCTGGTCATCATCACGCAGGCGTTGGACAAAACGTGTCGCTGCCGCCTTTACAGCTCCCATGTGTTTTTGCATCGAACCGCTGCTGTCGATCAGAATCGCCAGGCTGATGGGGTCACCCGGATATTGTGCGGGAACCGCGGGAGCCACATTGCTGATCGGCTGCGGGGCTTCATCCTCGGATACCTCAAAACCGTTAAGGTTGATTTGTAGAGAGGGCAATCCATTGGGATCGCGGACCTGCAGCAGAATCAGGATCTCAGGGAACGCACTCCTGTCGATACCCAGAATACTGAGACGTTTACCATCCCATCCGGTCACCATCCCGGAATCCGGAGAAGTGGTTTCGCTGGCCTTGGGGCGTGCATCCTCGATCAACGGCTCAATCGTGGTTTGTCCTTCATTTTCAGGAGAGGTTTCAGTGATCAGGGGGGGCGGAGCCTCCCTGCCCGGCAGAGGACGTGGCACCGCCACTCCATGCACCGAGGAGGGTTGAGAAAGGAAATTCCATAGATTCGGGAGAAATTCCGCCCGCGCGGGTGTTAAAACAAGACCCAAATAGAAGATTCCAATGCAGAAATGCCCGGTTTTCATGGCATCCTCCAGTATCGGTTGTTCTCCCCACAATCTTCAACCGGATTCTAAAATATACAGCCCAAATCCTTAAAAATGAAATAGTTGTGTTATGTAAATTTCCACATCATAAACATATCGTACACAGGCTGTGAACAAGTTTACCAGAGATGGGGGACAATCGGAATTCTTGGCGTCTATTGGAGTTGAGATGATCGGGAAAGAGAAGAGTCACACTCTTGCTTGGTTCATTCACCGGTATACCCTTGTCGAAACCCCCTTGTCGAAACCATGCTTCCCGTGATCTTACTTCCAAAGGAGATACCCCCTTGTGTTTTCCACGAATCCTCCGGCTGGGATTTTTTTATCCTCCAATGCTTCCCTTCATATTCCTTGCAGCCCTCCCTTCCACTTGGGGGGAGTATCCTTCTTCCGAGGCCCTGTCTTTTAGTCAAACGAAAAGCGCAACCTCATGCGCGCAAGTCTTTCTTCCGCAGAATGTGAATGGTCTGAATGGACCCTACACATTCAACCTGTGGGCCCTGGAGGGTTGTGCCATCCAAGAACAAGTCACCATCACGCTGACTTATTCTTTCGCGCTGTTTGGGATTCCTACCAGCACAGGGATAAACGCAGGTCCACACTTTGTCTTGGGGAAGGCCACCGAAACAAAAGGAACATCGGGGTATACCAATCTCTCGTTTACTTTGAACCGTGTGGCTGAGGCGGTAAATGGCGAGCTGGTCGTTTCACTCACGGCATATGCGGCAATAGGATTCCAAATCATCGGTAGTGGTACCTTGGAGTGGACTGATTTCCGTGTCGACAATGGCGGAGACATCAGTAGCCAGATCCCAGTAGTCCTGATCAAAAGGTCCTCGATTCCATCGAAACCGGTTCTGGGATTACCGACTCCAATCAACACCTCCTCGGTCCATACGAACTGGTTCCCCAACCCAGCCAGCGAAGGAGTTATGACCTACACCGTCAAAGTGAGTGGATCGACTGGGAAGGTGGCTTCGGTGGTTGTTCCTGCCACCCAGACCACTGCGGCACTGGAGGGACTGTCACCAGGTTCACCCTATACCTTGTGGTTGACCGTTGCAAACGCCAGTGGTGAAAGTCAACCGGCCATGCTCCTGTTCACCTCACGTTATGAGGAAACTGGCAGCCAGAGAAACCTCCTGCTTGAGCAAGTTGGTCCAGAATGGAATCCCGATGGGGCGAATGATGGTTCTCTTCAATCAGTGGTTCCCTCTCCAGCTGACATGGATCTTGATGGCTTGGTGAATGCCAAGGATGTGCTTGAAATACTCCTGGATCATCACTCACGATGGAGAAACTGAAAGTCTTTGGAGGTATTATTGTTTAGTTTCTGGACGGATATCCCCCCAAACTGTCCAAATTCCCCTTTTCTCAATCAAGGAAGTCTTTTGGGTTGACACTTCCAAAACTTCATCCCTACGCTTAGATTACTGGGTTGTCTCGGAGGCCACGGGCATATGGCCTCGAAAGGATTGGTACCATGCAGAAACACATCCCAACAATCATTGTCTCGGTGGTGACACTAGCCGTTCTGGCTTGTCTCCACCTGTTTATCTTCGCTCCCATGCGCCGTGATTACGCGCAGGCTAATGATGGCCTGAGGGGGGGAGTGGATAAACTCAAGGAAGAGATCAACAAAGTGGATTGGAACATCCCCAAACCCGATCCACGTGATCCTAGTTTCACCTGGGATGGCCTGCTTTCCAATGTGAAGGGGAACTACGAGGGCAAGCTGGTTGCTTATCAAGGACTGGTCGAGGATATTGATGTTTCCTTACCCGCCGATGAGCCTGAGAAATCCAAGGAATTGGTACTCACCCGTCTTGCCGCTCTTCAAGACCTGGAGCGTCAAAAGGGACGTGTCCTGAGAGTGGCGGACAAGTGGGGATTGAACACCTGGAGTGACTCAGGCCATAACGGAACCCGCCCATTGGATTTGACCTTGGGTGGATATGTGTCTTATGCCGGTGAAGGACGTATTGATGGGAGACAAGGAACCATCTCTTTCGCCATCAATGTAACCCCATGGGCTGAGGCCTTCGAGGAAATCCCAACCACCGCGGAGGAATTGGCCAAGAAGAATGCGGAAGGACCGAAAATCGAAGTCCTTTTCCATGCCGGAAAAGTTAAACCTCCCGCTGATGATGCCCCCAAGGGAGCTCCCACCGAGTATAGCTCCGAGATCATGGTTCAACGTGAGGGTCAAGCTTTGAATTTCATCTTCAAGAAATACGACCTGATGGATCCTATCGCCAAATCGACTCCCCTCAGCATTGGCGAGTGGTTGAGTAAGAAAACCATAGGGAATCCCTGGAAGGTGCTCCGTTTCAGCTGGGGTCCCTCCATCACCGACATGCAGATCTTCGTGGATGGAAAGTCCTCGACCGAGTTTAACCTGACAGCTCCTACAGTTGGGGGTGGTGGTTATGGAGGCATGGCCATGGGGGGGATGGGGATGATGGGCATGGGGATGGGGATGATGGGCATGAACATGATGGCGCGTGAAGGCTATGGCGGAGGGATGTCAGACCCAACCAAGGGTGTTTCGCTTGAGGCATTTGATGCCTTCACGATCGGCTGCGATCTTCAATACAAGAATTCCTGCCCCCTCATGTATGACTCCTTCCGGATCTGGAACACCTTGGCGAAGTCGGGCGAACCCCAGAGCGATCCCCTTTTCCAGGAGGATTTTGAGTCGCCATTTGGCTCCGATGCGGAGCTCAAACGCGGCATTGAACAGTTGACCCGTTTCCTGCGCGAGAGCTATGACCCGCAAAACGAAGCCGATGTGAAGAAAGCCAACAAGACATGGTATGAATACATGAATGGCTTCTGGGGTGGCTCTCCGGGTATCAAGGATGCCATGCCTGAGTGGATTTCCACAATGAAAACCTTGGCCTTCTTGGATCATGCGGCGAAAACGGTTACTAAATCCGGTGATCCCGAGCGCTTGGCCAGGGAGATCAATATCCGCATACCCGAACACAACAGCCGCCGTCATGTGGCCACATTCCTTGATCTGGCGGTTGAGTTGGCCAACCAGCTCATTTCCAGCCAGGTTGATTCCATCAATCAAATCGATTTCCTCACGTGGTCCAATACCGTCAATGACGAACCTCTCAAGGCCGCTTATAAAGAGGCCTTCGAAACTTTGGAGGCTGATGTGGGGGCGGCAAGTGGCATGATGAAGGGTGGCATGATGGGTCCCATGGGGGGGATGATGGGTATGGGTATGATGTACGGTGGCATGTACGGGGGCATGTATGGGGGGGGTATGGCGGGTATGGGGCCACCTGGAATGATGGGCCCCATGTATGGTGGAATGGGCCCCATGTACGGCGGTGGGATGGGTATGAGTGAGGAAGATGCTGCCAATCCCGAGGCGCTCAAAGCGGCTGAGGAAGAGCGTAATGCGCGCATGGAAGAGATGATGAAGGAGATGGAAGAGCGGTTTAAAAAGATGCAGGAATACGAATCGAACCGGGAAAAGTGGCAGCGTTGGGTTAAATTCAACAAGAGAAATGAGATTCCTCCCGAGTTCTACACGGAATACCAGCAGAAGATGTTATCGGAAGGCAAGGACTTCTTCTTGCGTTATTCGCTCCAGACAACTTTTGAGTGCACCAAAGACCGTTTGGCGCCAACCCTCCATGCAGTTGAGTACGGAAAACGTCTGGCCTTCATCAGCAAGGTAAAACTCTCCCCGATTCCGGAGACCACGAACCAGATCAAGGCGGTCGTGAATGTCGAGTACAACTTTATGAAGGCCCAGCTGCTCGAAGAAGCGGTGGAAGAGGTTCCCGGGGAGGGAACCCAACCCATGGGCGAGGAAGGTGAACAAGTCCAAACCTCGGACACAGGTGGCGCTGGCTGAGTATCTCGGCGGGATAGAATAAGCCGGAAGATGGGATAATTTTTTTCCGGTTCCTGAGGGAAAATCCATGACGAATCCTCGGGAACCGGATTTTACTTTGAGAGGGGTATGATTTCATGGGTGTCAAACCAGATTGGTGGATCCGTAAGATGGCTCTCGAACATCGTATGATCGAGCCATTCGAGGATCGCCTGGTACGCAAGGATGTGATCAGTTACGGGCTTTCCTCATATGGTTACGATATACGAGTCAGTGATGAATTCCTGATCT
>CAZORO010000007.1:29012-29479 GCA_964581845.1 uncultured bacterium | reverse complement strand
CATCACATCACTCCGCGCGGTTTCTCCGCGTACCACAAAACCTGCCGTTTGAGACTGGAGAACCTCATTGGAGACATCCAGAATGGGATAGAGGCAACAGGTGGTGGCTGTCCAACGTAGGAAAAACTTCTTCATCGGAGGGGACAGCCAAAAGTAACCCAGGATCAGCAGTATCATCGTGCCGTAACCAAACACGGCGGTGAAGTTGTTCAACCAGCCGAATGCCAGTGTGAGGCAGATAAAGATGCAGAGGATGGCCCATACCTGGTCACTGTCCCACCGTGCGCTCAGCACATACAATAGACAGCCAATCAGCAGACTTCCGATGTATCCCGCCGAGACAATCAGGAGGTCATTCCCTCCATAGCCGATGGTTACGCCCGCCCCGCCAGGATGGACCGCCACACCAAAAACAACCCCTCCGGTCAAATAGGCCATGGCCACATGGGAAAGCTCATGGAACAACA
>CAZORO010000007.1:26787-29002 GCA_964581845.1 uncultured bacterium | reverse complement strand
GATCGGATTGATGACCGGAACACTCCAAAGCGCGAGCACCAAGGCGAAAAGCACAGCCTGCAGCAATAAGGACTTGCGCCGGTGTGGGCGTCCCAACCGCTCGAGGGCATGGGCCGCAGCTTGTTTTTCTTCCTCGCTAAGGGCTCCGCTCCCGGAGCTGCCGATGACGATTTCCTTCTTTTGGTTGATCACCGTACAAGGATATCCCGGTCCAGCTTGGCGCTTTCTTCTGATACTCTCCACTGGTTCATGGTCAGATTTCCGGTTTCTCTGAAGAAACCAGTCCACTTGGTGTTCAGTCCCTCGACCTCTTCAGTTGTGACCGGCAATGGCTTTTCCAGGCTGATCCGGTCCAGCGGCAGGCCCATGAATTGGGCCGCCATGCGTCCGGTGAAGACAAGAAGATCCACATCGGTCCGGCCTGACTCAAGGTCGGAGATCCTTAGCGGATAGTAGACATGATCCGAGGCGAACCGGTATTCAATAGGTTCGCGGCTTTGGAGGTTCTTCTCATCCAGCGTGATCACATCGAACGCAAACCAACGGTAACCACTATCCACATACCATTGAATGATCCCAAGGAAATCTGGACGTATCGGAGCCTCGCCTGTTTGGTAATGGTCCTGAAGGTATTTCTGAACAAATCCCGTGAAGCCTTGTTTGTCCAGCACCTTCGCCACCGCCAGATCATGTGCTCCGAGTTTCTGATGGAAGGTGATCTTACCAGCCTTTTCCGGGATGCTGATCGATCCGGCGGGAGCTCCGCCATGAGCCATCACCCACATCCGTTTATCGATCACAAGCTTCTGCGCAGCCTCAAAGGTTTGAAAATCGCCCAGGCTCACCTTGGGTTCCGCTGGAAGGGGAACGACCTCTAGAACCGCCGTCCTCTGACTAGCGCGTTGATCGGTCGAAAGAAGCAAGATCTCCTCCTTCCCATTCCAGAGGATGATGGCACGTTGTTTGGGCTCGAAGACCGCAACCTTGAGGGGATCAAAATCAATTCGTGTTGTTTCCGCCTGAGTTACCCCCTGGCCGCTGGGGATCCCCGAGGGGCTTTCCACGGCCATTTCCACCAGCGCGGGGGCATAAAAGGGGATGCTGCCACAGTCAGCCCAGCAATTGGGGAGGAGAACAAAAGAGAAGATGGTCCAGATTCCGATGAGAGTCTTGCAATGAATTGGTTTGGCCACGGTTGAAATCCTCCTAATTGGTGTATATCAACCTTCCTCCCCACCATTGTAGCGCAATCATGCGCGTTGTTCACAATCATTTGAGGGAAATCATTTCCTCCCTATGCGAGTGTCTCGATTCCCCTGGGGATCGTGCTCTTCCAGGTCTTGAAATAGGGCCAATTCCGGATGTTTTTGTGCAGCGCGAAGAGAACCTGAGTCGCCTTATCGCGTGTCCAACTCCCCCGTTTCATTTTGGTGTAGACAAAGCGCATGAAAGGCAGTAGGAAGGGATAGTCCATCCCCAGATAAACAAGTTGGGCGAGCTCCTTGAAGTCCTCCACATGAGGTGAATCGAGCGGAGGCATGTCATACAGGCTGACAGGGAACTCCTCGAAAGCGGCCGATAGCAACCCCTTGTCCTTGCAGTAATCCCCCGCCCATGTCCCTGGATAAGGGGTGAAGAAGTAGAAGTTCACAATGTCGGTGTGGGCATCCACATTTAACCGTGCGGTATCCAATGTGATGGAGGGAGTCTCTTCGGGGAAACCGATCATATTTTGGGTGATGATCTTGACCCCATACTTCTTGAGGTGCTTCGAGCCGGTGATGACTTCTTCGTTGGAGTTATGCTTATTGAGCATCTTGTGACGGAACTCTTCGTTGCCATTCTCCAATCCGTAGCAGGCATAGGTGCAGTTGGACTCCGCAAGTAAGCGTGCGATCTCCTCATCCACCAGGTCAATAGTGATGTGGCAAACATAAGGCAGTCCGATCTCCTCCTTGTAGCGGGGTGCGAACTCCTTGAACCAGCGTTTGTTCATGATGAAGACATCATCCTGGAAGCTGACAAAGCGGGTTCCACAGTGAACGATTGTGTCTTTGATTTCATCGAGAACCCGGTCGACCGACAATTTGCGGGTGTAACGTCCATCGGCCATCGCTTGGGCACGGTCATTAAAGCAATAGCTGCACTTATAGGGGCAGCCGCGTCCAGACATGAATGAGTTGGTGCCATTTTTGTAGACCTGGGCATGGACCGC